>CAVOEZ010000026.1:0-13700 GCA_963694355.1 Latescibacteria bacterium UBA2968
ATTCATTTATTGATTTTCCAGGCTGAGAATCCTGGTTTCGGATGTACGATCATACCGTCGAAACCGCGGACTGGAAGAAGGTCATTCGTGATGTGCCAGTTCCATGACGGAACTTCAATTAATATATAAGCTTAAGTGTGTTCTGGAGAGCGGTCAATAGCAATTTAGCTCCGCTTATATCCCCTTGACATTGAACTCTGTATAGATTATATCTCACTCCGTAGAATGCGTGATCATCCTGAATCAGGCCGGAGAAGGATGAATCTACGACATACGAAGTCTTGCCCGGTCCAATTAAACACGTGATCCCTCTCAAGGGGATTTCGAAAGGAGAAATAGATGCCACTACGACTTGGAGATGAGGCACCCGATTTCACTGCGGAGACCACAGAAGGCACGGTCAATTTCCACGAGTGGTTGGGTGATGGATGGGGCGTACTTTTTTCACACCCTGCGGATTACACTCCCGTTTGCACTACGGAACTCGGCACCGTAGCAAAACTGAAGACCGATTTTGAGAAGCGAAATGTAAAGGTGATTGGGGTCAGCGTAGACCCGCTGGAGGATCACAAGGGCTGGATCGGGGATATCAATGAGACTCAGAATACGACCATGAACTTCCCCTTGATCGCTGACCCCGAAAAGAAGGTCGCGGTAGCCTACGATATGATCCATCCGAATGCGGATGACAAGACCACCGTGCGGTCCGTATTCGTGATAGGTCCGGACAAGAAGGTGAAGCTGACGCTGACCTATCCTGCGTCGACCGGTAGAAATTTCGACGAGCTGCTTCGTGTAATCGACTCGCTGCAATTGACAGCGAATTATTCGGTGGCGACACCTGCCAACTGGAAAGACGGGGAAGATTGCATCATTTCGCCAGCAGTTTCCGACGAGGACGCGAAGACAAAATTCCCCAAGGGATTCAATACGGTAAAGCCGTATTTGAGAATTACTCCTCAACCGAATAAGTAAGCACACGTCAGTCGAAAAAAGAGGCCTGAGAGTATTTTAAATTCTCTCAGGACTTTGTTATTTATGGATTTATATGCAAACATGGTGTCAATTCCAGGTCTTGGAAGGGGTGACGGAAATCCGCCATTTTGCCAATTTTCCACACGTGTGGAAAATTGGCCTACAAAAAAATGACAGCCTGAAAAGGGCTGGTCAGATGAGTTTCGGAAGGTCGAGAAGGGTCGTTATTTCGAAGTCTGGCCTGGGGACACTTTTCTTGCGTTTTGGGCCCTTTCTGTTCAACCAGGCAATCTGCAAACCGGCTTTTCTGGCGCCCACGTCGTCATCCTCCTGCGAGTCTCCAACGGAGAGGACTTCGTCCGGATTTCTACCCATCGAAGAGAATTTCCTTGATCACGCAGTAATGTCCTCCACAGAATCTCTAGGTTCGAATCCCAGAACGTCTTTGGAGTGGGACATATCTCTGTAATTCCACTTGTTGTTCGAGACGGCGTAGAAGATGTCGAATTTCAGATCGGTCGGAGCATTTACACAGGCTTCGACAAGACCGGCGATGTCCCTTTGGCTGCACCAGATGGGTGCGTGTCGGGACTGGGAGGGGCGATCGGCCTCCAGGACGGCGCCGATTCTGAGGCAGAGGACGGAGAGATCCGTGGTGTCGGTGAAATGTCTCGCAAGCGCCTCTCCCCAAACCTTGCTGCAACCGTACAGTTGAACCGGTCGAAGCGGCGTCTCGTGGGTTAGCTTTGGAAAGTCGTCTTCGACCGAGTCGAATTCACCCCTGGAAATGGCTCGGTAAGGATGTTCACGTTCCCATCCGGCAATGACCGAACCGCTGCTGGCGTATACGATGCGTTTGACGCCAGATCTTCTGGCCGCCTCGAATACGTTGTATGTACCCACGACATTGTTCTGCAGGATTTCATCCCAATCACCTTTGATGCTGGCTGCGAGGTGAACCACGGTGTCGATATCCTCGAACGCGGGGAGGATGGCGTCCAGGTCGGACACATTGGCGCGGTGACAGGGTATATCAGGTATGTCCCGGCGATTCAGTGCGCTCAGTTCGAATTTGCCTTCGAGCTTCCGACGCACCGCACTGCCGATGAGCCCGCTCATTCCTGTGATCAAAAGTTTCTTCGTGGACATTGTGTACCTTCTCGTTGGATTTCTGTCCTGGTGATCGGCTGTGCATCTGTAATGTGCTCACCTGAGTGAATACCACGACTGTTTGGTTCCTCAGGTCTTCAGACCGATCCCGAATTCGGCTTCGAAAGCGGTCCAGACGTCCGTCGGGACCACAGCTGTCGCGGCCTCATAGGCCTCTTCAACCTGTTGCCTGTTCGCCGGGCCGGCCATTACGATTCCACTTATTGGCGCAGCGAGGCAGAACTGCATCGCCAGGTGGCGAATGTTGACCCTGTTGTCCCTGCACCACTGCCACATATCGTGGGCGCGCGGTTTCTGGCCTGGAATTCTCCTGACTTCATTGGGCTCGTCTGGCTCGGGACCTGCAAGCGTGCCCATTCCGAACACGCTGGCGAGGATGATGGCGACATCGTGTTTTCGCGCAAGCGGGAGTGTGGTTTCGGCAACGGACTGGGTGAGCAGATTGTAGTCGAGATAGGTGAGGACGATTTCGATGTGGCCGGTTTCGATAGCTCGTCTGTGAAAGTCGTGTGATCGAATGCCGATCCCGATATGGTCCAGAATACCTTCCGCTTTCATTTTCAGAAGTTCGTCCAGCGCACATCCCGGGGCAAGGGCGTCTTCGATGTCCGGAGGATCGTGGATGAGCACCGAGTCGAGGCGATCGGTTTTCAGGAGCGAGAGGCTGTTTTCGACACTCCACCTTGTGGATTCCCCCGTATAGTCGTGACGCCTGTCGGGATGCGTGCCAGTTTTCGTCTGTAGATAGACCTGGTCTCTCAGCCCCCCTTCGAGCGCGAGTCCAACCCGTCTTTCGGATTGACCGTAGAGCGGGGAGGTGTCAACGTAGTCGAGGCCCAAATCAATTGCTCGACGAATACCTTCGATGGCTACTTCATCAGTTACATCTGCGGTCCCGAAGAAGGCACACCCCAGCCCAAGAGCCTTGGGTGTCATCCCCGTACCACCCATCTGTCTTGTTTCTATCCCTGCCATTTGAAGGTCCTGTTGAGAAGTTGGTTGGTTAAATCTGGATGATGTCTGACCCTTTGCTGGTCTCACCCCGTCACTTCGAGCGGAGTCGAGAAGCGAGGCTCACCAAATAACATCGTGGATTTCCGGTTCTAGACACCTCTCAAACCTAGGGTACCGCTCCCTGGAAATATTTGACTTCCCAGACCTCACAATTTACGCCTATTCCCCAGCAAACGCTCGAAACAACCCGAGATACAAAGCGAGTACCTTCTCAGGATCCGTTCCCGTGTAGGCACATTCGTTGGAGACATATCCCTGGAAGTCGATCTCGCGGAGCTTGGAAAACAGATTCCGGTATAGCTCGAAGGTTTCCGGTGACTCCGCACCGTGGGTGTGCACCATTGTGATGTGGCCGGCGATTTCATCGTGAAATACGTGGACATTTTCTACCGTGACGCCTGGCGGCCAGACACAGTTGAATACGGCGCCCACATTGGGATGGTCGGCGATTCGGATCGCTTCCAACGAGGCATCCGGTACGGTGAAGCTGCTGTGCATTTCTATCGAAACCGTGATGTCCTTCGGTTGGGCGTACGCGCCCAGCAATCCAAGGCATTCGCCCACGTTCTGAACGACTTCATTTCGATTTTTATCGGTAAACCTGTCTCCAAGCACACGAATGTGATCGCATTCGAGGAAGTCGGCCATATCGATTACGCGTTTGACACGTTCCACACTCTGGTCGCGACTCTCCTTTTCCGGCGCGTGAAAATTCTGGCAACTGCACAGGGAGGCGCAGGCCAGTCCGGCGGCGGCCATTTTCTCCTTGTACTCCGCCCATTTTTCTTCCGGCGTGTCCCACTCCAGGCCGTGTTTCTGGTCGAAATCCATCAGGTATTCGATGCCTTCGTATCCGGCTTTCTTGACCATTTCGATCAGGAAATCCAGTTCCCAGTCCTGCCCGATTTTGTACGTGTTCAAAGACCATTTCATTTGAGATCTCCTGAATGCATTCGATGGTTTTGAGAAATCTAGTTTACCCCTTCCACCCCGTCACTTCGAGCTGTGTCGAGAAGCTAGGCTCGCGAGATGTCGTAGCCGATCACCGAGTTCTCGACTCCGCTCGAACATTCGGGGGTGATTGTTCGTTGTCTTTGACAGATGGTGTGAATTCAGGATTGACTCGCTGTGTCCACCCCGTCAATTCGAACCTTGTCGAGAAGCTAGGCTCGCGAGATGTCGTAGCCGATCACCGAGTTCTCGACTCCGCTCGAACATTCGGGAGGATTATTTCCTGTCTCTGCCCTTGGCCAGCTTCGATACCTGCTGCCATTTGCCGCAAATCAAGGCTCTCTTCTTGGCCTGGCTCCACCTCTTTATCCGGTGTTCAGAAACCTTGGCCTCCTCACGAGTGGGGAAATTTTGCGACCATACCAGTTTGACTGGCCGCCGGGGGCTCGTGTACCTGCTCTTACCCCCCTCATTATGCTCACTTAACCGTTTCTGGAGGTCCTCCGTGTGGCCAGTGTAATAGGTATTGTCTGAGCAGAGAAGCATATATACGTGGAAAGCCATTTGGTGTAAATGTTCTCCAATCCACCCCGTCTCTTCGAGCTTTGTCGAGAAGCGAGGCTCGCGAGATGGCATCCCTGATCACCGAGTTCTCGACTCCGCTCGAACATTCGGGGGCGATACCCGCGACTTCGGGTCCCTATTTCTTTTCCGAAGGCCCTGTTGGGGCGTCCTTGCTGTAGAGTCCTGAGCCCCTTTCGTAGGATACTTCGATTTCGCCGTTTGTAACATCAAGTCTGGGGACATTCTGCGCGAATACATCCCGGTCGGGTCCACGCATCACGGCGAGTTGGGCATCACTCATGCCCTCGACGAGATCTCCCCAGCGATTCTCCGGGTGGACCATTTCACCACCAGAACGATTAAAGTTTCGCGAAGAGTATTTGATGAGTACGCCCCGGCGCGGGACGGGATTCTTCCAGGCGAGCGCACCGTGCGTTTGTGCGCCGTCCATAAAGAACACGACGTCACCTGCTTTCAGTACCGGCTGCGTGACCAGTCCCATATGATCGTCGCAGGAACGGATACCGGGCGGCATTCGGTATTGCGCTTTGTGACTGCCTGGAACGCAGGCGAATCCGCCGAGGCCATCAGGAACATCGCGCAACTGCCATGTCACGGTGATGGCCTCGCAATAGCTGCGACCATTCTGGAAGACATACCCTCGGCCCGGATTCGAGGGCTCGTTCCCATCGTGCAGCGAGTGACCCGATCCGCCCTGGACGGAGCAGAAGCCTGTGGCTCCACCCATTCGTCCGCCGCTGGCGCCCATCCAGTTCAGTCGGTGTTCGACGACAGGATGAGCGACCATTTTCCGGAAGGGTTCGCACCAGGGCTCGGGCAGTTCGAGCAGGCCGTTCAGCAGTGGACGACCCGTGCCGGCCAGTGCCGTGGATCCGCCTGAGAGTTCGCCACCCACTTCGATGCGGTCCTCGAACTTGTCGATGGCCTCGTTCGCAATCGCTAACCACTCCTCATCCATCACATTGCGCAGGACAAGGTGCCCGCAGAGGTCCCAGAAGTAGAACTCCTTTTCATCGATCGCAGCGTCTGGATCCTTGATGTAAATGCTCGGATGATAGACACTTCTGTCTTCGTCGAGGTGGACGCTTTCTCCGTCCGTGACGAGCGAGGGAGGGGGTGAGGTGGACCGATACCCCGGCTTGTAAAGTGAGGCTCTTTGCTCCGGGGTGATGTTCGACATCCACTCGGGAGTCGGATCCTCTTGAGTATAGGGCCCTGTGCCCGCAGACTGGATCACACCTCTGGCGACGAATTGGTAAGAGAGCAGTCTCAGTTCGCCCTTACCCGACCACGACCTGTATCCCTGCAGCAGAGCGCCCGAGACAAGTAAAAGATCTCCAGCTTCGAGTTCGAACTGTCGAACCAAATCCATGTCGTCTTTCCCTGCGGCAAGATCGTCAGGTGTTTCGACAAAGCTCTTGTGGCTGCAAGGAACGGCCACAAGGCCACCCTCTCCCGCCCCGACATCTCCGAGCGCCCAGATCGCCTGGACCGATTCGCTGAATCGTCTGCCGTTCTGATAGTAATACGCGTGTCCCGGATTGCGCGGTTCATTCCCTCCGACGAGCGGGGAATCTGCAGTTCTTGTTTGGTCGCAAATCAATTCCGGCTGGGAATCGAGTATGAATCCGTGGCCCATGATCTGGTTCAGATACCAGACCAGATGGGGATGGACAAGCAGATCCCGAAACGGATCCCTGCCGGGAGCAGGGACGGAGAGCAGGTTTTCAGAGGCGCCGGTTTGCTCGAAGGCAGCGTTCAGTCTTTCAACTTTAGCTTTTGTCAGTACGCCCTTGACGATGAGATATCCAGCGACATCGAAGCAGTAATTTTCTTCGTTGCTCATAGATTCGCGGTCCATTTATCTACCCTCTCGATTGGGATGAAGCGTCCTGGTTGGTGATGACTAAGATATCCGGCGATCGAGGGAAATCAATTGAAAACTGCGTGCAGAATGCGGGAGTAAACTTGAATCTTCGAATAACCCTTGTGGTGAAGCCAGTACGAGTCGGGACAGGGACGCATATGCGTTGCAATTCACCGTAAACGAACCTAATTTGACACATCAGCGTATTCGATCAGTGCAAGAGCATCGGGAGGGCAAATGTCCGGAAAACCAAATGTGGTCTTTATATTGACAGATGATCAGGGCGTATGGGCAGCGGGGTGTTACGGGAACAGTGAAATTCGGACGCCCAATATCGACCGGATTGCGGCTACAGGCGTTCGGTTCGAAAATTTCTTTGTTGCGACTCCCGTGTGCTCACCCAGCCGGGCGAATTTCCTGACGGGGAGGATCTCGTCTCAGCACGGCGTTCACGACTGGATCCGGGAAGGCAATGTCGGCGAAGACGCGGCATCCTATCTGGAGGGCGAAGTCGCCTATACGGATGTGCTCTCCGAGCACGGTTGGACCTGCGGGATCAGCGGCAAGTGGCATCTGGGGAACAGTCAGATTTCGCAGCACGGGTTCAGTCACTGGTTCGTTCACGAGAAGGGCGGGGGTCCCTATAATGATGCGACGATGATTCGCGACGGAGAACTGATCACCGCACCTGGATATGTGACACATGTGATCACAGATGATGCGCTCGAGTTTATCGATCGCCACGCCGAAGAGGACAACCCATTCTACCTGAGTGTTCATTACACCGCGCCACACAGCCCCTGGACGGGCCACCCACAGGATATCGTCGATTCGTACGAGGACTGTGCGTTCGATTCATGCCCCCAGGAAGAACGGCATCCGTGGGCGGTAAGTCTTACCACTCAGTGCCTCGGAAATCGCGAGATGCTGAAGGGCTACTTCGCCGCTGTGACAGCGATGGACGCGGATGTTGGCCGCTTGCTGGATAGACTCGAGGAGAAGGGAATTCGAGAGAATACGCTGGTGGTCTTTGTGAGCGACAACGGGTTCAGCTGCGGGCATCACGGCTTCTGGGGAAAGGGTAACGGGACGTATCCGCTGAATATGTTCGATAATTCGGTCAAGGTTCCGGCAGTGATGAGCCACCCCGGAAGAATCCCTGAAGGGTTTGTGCAGCCGGCTATGGTGAGCGCATACGATTTCCTGCCGACCTTGCTCGAATACCTCGATCTGCCGATCCCGCAGGAACAGAACCTCCCGGGGGAGAGTTTCCTTCCACAACTGCTGGGCGAATCCGGTGGACGAGACCACGTGGTGATCTATGATGAATATGGGGCCACGCGGATGGTTCGAACAGCGGACTGGAAATACATTCACCGGTATCCTGATGGGCCCAATGAGCTATACGATTTGAAGAACGATCCGGACGAACGCAGCAATCTCATTGAGGAAGAGGGCGAGCGTTCGCGTGTCGCGGAGATGAAGGAAATGCTGGAGACCTGGTTCGACAGGTTTGTCAGACCTGAAAAGGACGGGAAAGACAGGGGGGTGAGCGGTGGAGGACAGCTTCGTCCTGTCGGGAATGGCTGGGAGGATGGGAACTCGCCATTTGCAGAGCATTACAAGCCATAAGTGAATACGCGAAGGTTTTACCCTGATGGCCTGGGAGACGACGTCCAGGCCATCTCCTTTTGCGTTGAATTACCTGGTCCTATTCCATATCATACGGCGCCCAATTTCGACTGTGTTCTGTTCGGAATCATGTCGACATTTACGCTACGTCATCACCTCCGGCCACGAGGCCGGCCAAACCTGAAAGCTAAAGGACCTACACAATGGAAAAGCTCAGGCCGAAGGAACTCACATTGAAAGTTACGTCGCCCATGCCGCCACCCGCCTGGGCGGTTCTTGAACGGGAGTTGATTCGGGCTCAGAACAAAGCGTGCGAGGCATTTTTCGATCGCTATTTCGATGAGCGAGGGTACCTCATTTGCCTGCCGCGATGGGGTGGGAACGATGGTTCGGATGACGCTATCGAGAATCTGACCGGTTGGCCAATCCTCCACGCGGTTGGTGGCGATGACAACATTCTCGATATGTACAAGCTGGGTTGGGAGGGCCATCTCAGGCAATATACCGAAGCCAAGACGGTGGAAGTCCCTATGGCGCGAGATGGCATGATTTACAAGGAGTTCCCGGCCAGTTTGGACTGGTTTCACCACGGGGAAAGTATGGCTGTGTTCAGTCAACAGGGGTTGTCCGATCCTAATGACATAGCATTTCAACACCGGGCCCGACGCTACGCGGGTTTGTATATGGATGAGGATCCGCAGGCCAGGAATTACGACCCTGAGCACAAGATCATTCGAAGCCTGTTCACGGGAAGCAGAGGGCCGTTGCTTCGAAAGGCGACCGCCCTGGACTGGGCAGGTGATCCCATAGAAGTGGCCGGACGTTTTGATCCGGCTCACGGTGAGCGAGATTTCGAGGAGATGCTCGCCCATTTCGAGGAATATACCGATGTCGTTGGAGACCACCCGATCAACCTGGCTGCGACCACGCTGGGATTGATTGCCTTTATGCTGAAGGGTGAGGAGAAGTACAGGTCCTGGCTGCTCGAGTATGTGGACGCCTGGGCGAATCGTGCGGCAGAGAACAACGGAATTTTGCCGAGCAATATTGGTCTGGATGGCACCATTGGCGGCGAGTGCGACGGCAAATGGTACGGGGGATGTTACGGCTGGGGGTTCACGGTAACTGTGCCTCAAACCGGATTGCTGTCCGACCGCAACGCGTTGTACCGAGGGATTGCAGGATTTGGAAACGCGCTGCTGATCACGGGCGAACGCAAATACGTGGATGTCTGGCGGAAGATGCTGGATGCCGTAAACAGCAATGCGAAGGAGATAGACGGCAAGACGATGTATCCACACATGTACGGAGATGAAGGGTGGTACGGTTACACCGAGACGCCGTATAACCAGGGTGCGATGGATGTTTATTACTGGTCGATGGATGAAGCCGACCGGAAGTATCTGCCGAAGAACGAGTGGCTGAACTACCTGGACGGTGAGAACGACGCATTTCCCGAAAAGTCCCTGCAGCAGGAATTTGCAACGCTTCAGCGCAAGATGGAAGGGATGCGAAACGATGCGAGTACGATGGATACCAGGATGTCGGACGATACCCTGAAATACAATCCGGCGATCAACAGCTGCTTGACTCAGTTGATGATGGGCGGTATTACACCGCGCTTTGGCGAGCCCTTGCACTGCCGCGTAAGGTATTTCGATCCTGAAAGACGTCGGGCAGGTACGCCAGAGGATGTCGCGGTTCTGGTAGAGGGGATGAACGATACCACGACCACCCTGTCGCTGGTCAATTTGAGTCCGGTTGACACACGAGAGGTGCTTGTCCAGGCAGGCGCCTATGGCGAGCATCAGATTACGAGCGTGACAGAAGGTGACGAATCCTACCATGTGGACAGTCCGTTTGTTACAGTGAAGCTTTCGCCAGGGACAGGCACAAAGCTGGTTCTGGGGACCGAACGATTCGTGAATCAGCCGACATTTGTGTTCCCGTGGGACAGAGAGTAGGAGACTGAAGTCGGCGTTTTGGGCGAACTGAAGGGATGGCTGAAAGTGATGCATGATCAAGCGAAGAAGATGAAGGCAGAATACATTCGGGCAGCCACACGAGGCAAGGGTTTCGCTTCCTGGCAGGACAGAACCAGTCCGTCCAATCTGGAACGGGATTTCAGGGCGAAGGCGGAGCGTCGAAAAGACAGGATGCTGAAGCACCGTGTGCGTGTGCGTCATCCTGTGCTTCTGACTGCTGCCGAGGTCGAACAGGCGAGGAAGAATATTAAGAAGGCGGCCTGGGCGAAGGCGTGGTTCGCCAACCACAAACGCGTTGCGGATCATGTGGTAAGAGGTGGAGACGGGTATGTCGAGGCGATGATCGAGGAGGGGACGCCCTGGATCGGGTACTCGTTTCATTGTCCGAACTGTTTTGGCGATAAATCGTTTTCAGGTGTGGAATACACGATTATCGACTGGGATTACAGGGATCCCGACCGTATTCGGTGCAAGCGTTGTGGGCAAGTCTATCCGAGCAGGAAGTATGCGGAAACGGTGGATCTGGTTTGTCCACGAATGGGGCGAACACTGAGCTTCTACGAGAATGAAGACCAGAAGAATCATCCCCGGGACCGAAGTGGAAAACGTGCCTATCGTTATGCGAATTCACCTGTGGATGTCTGTTTTTCGGGTATCATTCGTGAGCGCAAAGCCTCGTTCATGATCGATGCCGCAAGATCGCTGGCCCTGGTCTATCGAATGGACGGCAATCCAGATCACGCAGCGCGCGCAGTGGAGATTCTTCAGAGATTGACGACCTGTTTCTGTTCCGCCTGGTTGTATCACGATTGGCGCAATACGGTAGCGGATTGCGATCCACTTTTTGCAGCGTGGTTCGACCAGACGCTTCCGCTGGAGTTCAAGCGGAATGTGTTTACGGGTTCCTATGAGAATGACACGCTGGATTCTGCAGCGATGCAGGTGACGTACTGGGGGGCAGGTCGATTTCTTACGAGTACGGGTGGCGCCAATCACGTGGCAGAGCTCTGTCAGGTCTATGATCTGACCTATCACGCGAAGGGGAAAGACGGAAAGCCATTGTGGACCAGGAAATCCCGTGAGCGGGTGGAGCGCGATCTCTTTCTGGAGTGGATGATGGAGGCCGAGCCCTTCCTTGGTGGAAAAGGAAAGGCGACCACGGTGAACAACAAGGCGCCCCGCGTCTACAATTCAATGGGTGCGGTCGGTAAGTGTCTTGGCATCACCGAATTCGCGGATATCGCCCTGAAAGGGTACGAAGCGATTCGGGATCGGTCTTTTGGGTTCGATGGCTTCAGTCACGAAACACCGTCTTACAACGAGGCGTATCTCAATCAATTGCTGGGTGTGCCGGAGACGCTTCACGGATTCCGCTGGCCGAAAGGGTATGGAAGAAGGAAGGGGCGCATCGATCTCTATCGGACGGACAGCAAGCTACGGCTGATGCTTCAGGCGGAACTGGATTGTCGCCGCCCGGATGGCAGGCTTTTGACGCTGGGAGATACACATCAGTCCGAAGTCAAACAACCAAATGGGTCGATTGTCCTGGAGATCGGGATGAGGCGATATCCCGAAGATTTTGCAAAGCGAGTTCCCGCGATGTATCGGCACCGGGGTACGAAGCCATCGGAGTATGCGGTTCTGCATCTGGATTCGAATGCATTCCAGTCGAAAGGTGAAGCGGGTGAAGGACTGGATCTGGAAGAGGTCTACTATCCGGCCTGGATGAACGCGATGTTCCGCCACGGTGACGGGATGAACAGTTCGGTGCTTTCGTTGACGTTCAACCCGCCGGGCGGTCACAGACACTATGACAATCTGGCACTGTACTATCAGGATCGTGGGACGACGGTGATTGGCGATCACGGCTATCTGGCTGAAGCGCCAATGCAGCGATGGGTCAAGCACACGTTCAGTCACAATCTGGTGATCGTGGATGATGAGCAGCAGCTCTTCCGCACGGGTTCTCCACGTGAGCCCTCACTCCAGATGATGCTGAGTTCTCCCAGGGCGTCCGCGGTGGAAGCCTCCTCAAAAGTCTACACGCAATGTGATGAATTCCGACGCCTGCTGGTGGTGCTGAAAGGGCCCGGCGCCCAGTCGATAGCGGTGGATATCTTCAGGGTGCGCGGAGGCAGGAAACACGATTTCCGGATTTCCTCGGAGATCGCCGCCAGTGACGCGGGACAAGATGGAGCGATTCAGTTCGATGGATTCGCAATGCCGGATCAACCACCACTGCCTCAAGTGGGCGCGAGTGAGGAAGAGCGAGATATATTCGGTCTTCGTGATTCGGTTGGGGCCAACTCACCCTCGCCGGGATGGCAGGCAACCTGGAAGCAGAAGGGGAAACGATTCAGGATGTGGATGCTTTCTCCAGCAGACCGTGTAGAAGTGGCAAATGGACCCGGGCAGGAGTTGTTGTCGAATCCTGGACACATCGGACGCAGACTTCGATATGTGGATGTGATCAATCGTGGGAGCGACCTGGAGAGTACCTTTGTGGCGGTACACGAGCCGAGTGGCCAGAGAGGGAAAATGCCTGTGCGCGAGGCCACCCGCGTTGAGCTGCCGAAGCGGGCAGGGAAGCACGCGGTGGCGATCCGGCTTGTCACGAGTTGGGGCGACTATCTGGTGTTCAGTGAGTGTAATCAGGAGGTCGAGGTGGATGGTGTGAGGTTCAAGGGGAAATTGGGGATTTATTGCAGGGCGACTGCAGGTGGTCCCTGGTTGGTCACATCTGGAGCTGAGACGATGAGGGCGGAGAAACTCGGGTTCGAGAGCGCACCGGCCAGGTGGTCCGGGAAGGTGGCTGATATGGCCGACACCTGGCTGGGACCGAGTTCCTCGCGACCGGCAGGGTGGTCTGATCTGCACGACGACGTGAGGTCTTACGTCCGCGTGAAGTCTGGAAAATACTGGACGGGATTTCCTGTGGCGAGCCTGGGACGAAACCGGATACAGGTGGAGCGATTCCCATTGCAGTCAGCAAAGCAATTTGAACTGTTGGAAGCGAGGTACATTGAGGGCTGATCGAGAAGGCTGGACTCGTGAATTCGGAGGAAGGGTGTGTCCCCAGAGTTCGAGCGTGGTCGAGCGTTCAGGATTGGGATGTCTGTTCGGAGTTGGGTGGATCTCGATAAATTAGAACAAGCCGAGTGTTATACTCTCCCGTCGTTCGTACAACCGAGATACAGAGTAAATCTGGAAGTTGTAGAACATTAATTCAACGGAGGAATTGAAATGAGTCTGGACATCGAGAAGTGGATTCGTTCTCCCAAGATCGACGTGCACTGTCACGTTTGGAATCTGGGGAACGAAGCCGATGAGGTGACGTCCGCCGAACAGTTGATCAAGGCCGGGCAGATGCTGGGCATTACGGAGTACTGGTGCTCCTCGCCGATTACCGGTGGGCGTATTGTGTCCATCGAGGAGGTACAGGCGGAGAATGATGCTGTTCTGCGAGCGATGAAGAAGTTTCCCGATGAGATTCGCGGTATGTGTTATGTGATTCCAGGACA
>CAVOEZ010000027.1:0-13594 GCA_963694355.1 Latescibacteria bacterium UBA2968
CATGACGGCAACGTAGTCTGAAAAAAATCGTATGACACTCAGATCGTGAGCGATGAAGATCAGGGTGGTTCCGTGCTCTTTCTGGATATCGAGAAGGAGGTTGAGAATGGCCGCCTGAACGGAGACGTCCAGTGCACTTACCGGTTCATCGCACAGGACAAGCTCGGGATGTGTGGCGAATGCACGGGCGATTCCCACCCGCTGTTTTTCTCCGCCGCTGAGCTGACGAGGATATCTGTGGTAGTAGCTTTCGTCCAGGCGCACGGCATCAAGAAGGCGAAGTACTTCGGCGTGTATGCGGTCCCTGGGCACCAGATTGAAGCGGCGCATCACCCGGCCGATCTGATGTCCGATCGTGTAAGATGGATTCAGTGTGGAATCAGGATTCTGGAAGACCATTTGAAGGGCTCCCATCAGTTCCATGCTGCGTTTGGACAGGGTTTCGGTAAGGTCGAATCCGAGAAAGGTCGCTTCGCCGCCAGAAGCGGGCTCCAGACCGATGAGGGTTTTCGCAAGTGTGCTTTTCCCGCAGCCGGATTCCCCGACAATTCCAAGTGTTTTTCCCCTGGAGAGGGAAAGGCTTACGCCATTCAGTGCACGAACGTGGCGCTTTGGTTCAAGTCCGAGCAGCTCTTTGAATGTGCCCGTTCTGTGTGGGTAATGCGTCCGAAGATCCGAGACTTCGATTTGAGGAGCCGTGGTGCTTTCTTCGGGAATATTTGCAAGTTCGGTCTGGTTCTGATCCGCGGTGTCGTGAAGGGTTCCAGCCAGGTGACACCGGACCAGGTGGTCGCCGAAGGCGGTTGGTTCGGGCGAGGCTTCGGAGCAAATGGCTTCCGCGAACGAACAACGGGGGGTGAAATGGCACCCAGGCGGTCGTGCGTCCGGAGGTGGGACCCGGCCGGGGATTGGGACGAGCGAGCGGTTCGATTTCCTGTCATCCAGTCCGGGAATGCATTTCAACAGGCCCCGGGTGTAGGGATGCATCGGGTTGGAGAATATTTCTTCGGTTGAGGATTGCTCGACCAGTTCGCCGACATACATGACACCGACGCGATCACATACCTGTGCGATGACCCCCAGGTTGTGGCTGATGAAGAGGATGGCTGTATCGAGGGACTCGCGAAGTTCGGCGACGAGGTCGAGGACGGCTGCCGCTACCGTGACATCGAGTGCCGTGGTGGGCTCGTCCATGATCAAGAGGGCCGGATTGTTGAGGAGGGCCATTGCGATGACGACCCGCTGCTGCTGTCCTCCAGAGATCTGGTGGGGATAACACCTGAGGATGCGCGAGGGGTCCGGCATGTGAACACGATCCAGCATTTCCATGCAGACTGACCGGGCTTCTCCTGAGGTCATGTCCTGGTGGAATGTAAGCGTTTCCTCGAGTTGATCGCCGATCCGCATCGAAGGGTTCAGGGCCTGCATGGGGTCCTGATAGACCATGGCGATCTGGTTGCCCCTCAGGTCTCGAAGTTCGTCGTTCGTTTTGCCTACCAGATCCTGACCCAGGAACTGAATGCTGCCCTTTCGGACGTGACCATTCTGGCCCAGGAAGCTGACGATGGACCAGGCGACTGTGCTTTTCCCGCAGCCCGATTCACCGACAAGGCCAAAGCTCTGGCCGCGGTGGATGTCGAAAGAAACGTTGTAGATGGCGTCTACTTCGCCTCCCCGGACCGAGTAGGAGACTGCAAGGTCTTTGACGGAGAGGACCGGTATGTCGGATGCTGTCTGGTTCATGTTCGATTCTTGATGTGTGCTGATTTCAGGGTAGCGGAACCGGTTTCGCATCCTCGGTTCTGATACTCCAGTCTGCCAGTCTGAGCTGCATTTCCGATAGTATTGCGCTATTACCAGGGTCAGCGACCACATTGGTCAGTTCCCACGGATCCTGCACGAGGTCATAGAGTTCGTCCATATCTCCCATTGGATCGTGGACGTATTTCCATTGTGTCGTGCGAACCATTTTTCGACGCCCCTCCGCCTCACGCCATCTGAGGGAGTTGATGAGGGCTCTTCGACCATAAGGTTTGGGATGCTGCTCCAGGTCCGCCATGTGGAACAACGGACCGCCCGCGCCATATTCGGAAAAGGCCTCATCCCGGGGTTGGGCCTGGGTGACCGTTGGCAAGGGATTGCCCTGCATTGACGCGGGCGTGGTGATGCCCTGCAGTTGCAAGAGCGTGGGGACGATGTCGATGAGGTTGACCATGCTCGAATCGATTGCACCTGCCGGCACCTGGCCCGGCCAGGAGAGGATGAGCGGTACCCGAGTCAGGCAGTCGTAGAAGAGCCCTCCCTTGCAGGCCATGTGATGTTCGCCCATGAAATCGCCGTGATCGGAACAGAAGACCACGATGGTGTTTTCCCTGAGACCGAGTCGGTCGAGGGCATCCAGAATCTGTCCAACACCGTCGTCGAGGAATCGAACCATTCCGTAGTACGCGGCCAGGAGTCCGTAAATGTCTTCCGGCTTGTCATCCCCCAGGCCAAGTATTTCGTAGAGGATACGATTGCGTTCGGGCGCCGTGCCGTCCGTAAACTCATCGTCCCTACTTGGCGGGAGATGGATGCGCTCGGGAGGAAACATGGCGGCGTATTGCGAGGGTGCCTCCCAGGGCTCGTGGGGATCGGGAAAGGAGACCCAGAGCGCGAACGGGTCCTGCCCGTGTGATTCCAGGAATCTTACGGTCTGCCCCGCGACCAGCCCGGTGCTGTAGTCTTCGAGGGGATAGTCGGTTGCGGCATATGAGAAGCGTGGACTGGATTCGGGCATGTTCCGGCGGGTCTCGTGAGCGGCATTGATGGATTCAATTGGGCGAAACCAGTCCATCCCTATTGTCTGACTTCCCTCAGGAAAACCACCGTGAGCAATTTCACAGATGGTGTCGAAACAGTCCAGATCCTCGGTTCGGTTGAAACAGTGATTTTTTCCAATGAGACCGGTGTGGTATCCGGCCTCGCGCCACAGCTGCCACGCGTGTACCGCCCCGGCGGGCATCAGGGTTTCGTTGCGGCGACCGCCGTGGGTGTGTGGAAACTGGGATGTCCAGAAAGAGATACGTGCCGGAACACACAGGGGATGAGGTGTAACGGCGTGCTGATACTGGACCCCTTCATTCGCCAGCCTGGCCAGAGATGGTGTTTCACAAAATGTGTTGCCATACAGATGGCTCGCCGTGGCTTTCATCTGGTCGGACATCATAACGAGGATATTTGGGCGCTGAGACATAGGTCTTTCCAAAGCTACTTTTGATATCTCGTGGCTTCTTCCTGGATGCCATCGGCGAACAGATTCAACCCGACGACCAGGGAGGAGATGGCGGCAGAGGGCCAGAGTACCGCCAGTGGGTTGGCGAAGATATATCGACGACCTTCATTGACCATGTTGCCCCAGTCGGGATCGGGAGGGGGAAGACCGATGCCCAGGAAGCCCAGGGTGCCGATGGTGAAGATCGCATAACCCACCCGGAGTGTGGCGTCGACCACGAGCGGCGCCTTCACGTTTGGCAGGATTTCGCGATACATGATATACCAGCTGTGTTCACCCCGGGTCCTGGCCGCCTGAATGTAGTCGCGACTTTTTATATCGAGCACCAGGCCTCTTACCAGACGGGCGATGCCGGGCGTACCCGTGACGGTGATGGCGAGGATAACGACTGTATCGCCCTGTCCGAGTGCGGCGATGACGATGAGATACAGGACGATGCGGGGAAACGCAATGAGTGCGTCCAGGACCTGCATTACGATCTGGTCCAGCCAGCCGCCCCGATACCCTGCATTGAGACCCAGAAAGGTTCCGAACAGGAGCGAACCGAAGACCCCCCAGACTGCGACGCCCCCGGGAAGAATATATCCGCCCGGCAGCCGCGTCTTGACGAGGATGACCTGGGTGCCGGCCATCAGTCGGGACAAGAGATCCCGACCCATGTGATCGGTTCCAAGGGGATGAGAGAATTCAGGCTGCAGATTCTGGACAAAGTCCGTGGCCGTGGGTTGATACGGCGTCCAGACGAGGGACAGTACACCGATCAGCATCCAGAACAGGATGATGGCGAATCCAACGGTGCCGACCTTGGAGGCGAAGACGAAGGAAAGCGCATTCCGCGTTCGGTCCGCAAGTGAGGGTGTTGATTCGGATAGGATCAAAGGCTGGTCGCTCATGCGATATCGACGATCACGAAAAACGAATCCGGGGATTCAGGTAGGTGTATGCGATGTCACCGGCCAGGCGTGTGCCCACGGCAATGGTGACCAGAAGCATGGCAGCGGCTTCAACGGCGTTAAAGTCTCCGAAAAGCGCCGAGTCGTAGATGTATTGACCGAGTCCGGGATATCCGAACACCGCTTCCACAACGACCAGCCCGCCAATGAGCCAATTGATGTGCAGCATGATAATTGTGACCGGGGCGATCAGCGCATTTCGAAGGGCGTGCCGGAAAACGATTCTCCGAGTTGGCAGACCCTTTAATACCGCCGTGCGAATGTAGGCACTGTTCATGACTTCGATCATGCTGGCTCTCATCATCCGAATGATGTATCCAAGTTCCATGGCCGTGAGTGTGAGGACCGGAAGAACCAGCAGGGCAGGATTCTCGAGGAGCGCGTTCTTGTTGAGGAATATGGATACTGCAGGCACGATTTTCAGCCAGATGCCGAAGACAAGGATCAGTCCGATACCGGTCACAAATTCGGGTGTCGCTGTTGCGATGAGACTTCCGATGGACAGGATACGATCGGTCGGTTTGCCGTGCTGTGTTCCCGCGATGATTCCAAGCAGAAGCGCCAGCGGGAAGATGGTGACGAATGCCAACCCGGCGAGGATGGCGCTGTTCTTCAGTCTTGGAAATATGGTTGAGGCTACCGGACGGCCCGTTCGGAGGGACTGGCCCGGATCTCCCCCGAGCAGTCCCTTTTGGATGGGGATGAATTCTTCAGGACCATCTCCGGTTTTGCGGAAGCCGGCAGGTGTGAGTACCCAGACCTCCGCGCCCGCGCCACGCACCCACTTTACCGCGCGATTGCCGGTATCCACCCCCCAGAAGTATTCCGTTCCGTCCTCCGCTTTTTTCCAGACGTGATTGGCCGGTTCTGTTCTGGTGCCGCCGTCATCGAGACGAACAAGGGCGTCCAGGTTTTTCCCCTTGAGTTCCCATTTCCTCAATTCTCCGTCGAATGCTCCCCACCATTCCTTCTCGCCGGTCTGGGGATTTGAAATCGATTGGATGGGGAAGCCCAGCTGATCCTTTACCCACCACTGGTTGCCTGCCAACCAGGTCAGATAACGCAGCCAGACGGACTGGTCCAGACCCAGCTGTGCACGATATGATGCGCGCTGCTGTGGCGTGGCGAATTGGCCCAGAATTTTCCTGGTGATGTCACCGCTGCCGACTTCCAGGAGGAGAAACAGCACGAGGGAGACCAGCATCATGGTGATGAGCATGGACAGGAAACTTGTGAGTATGAAACGGGGCATGAGGATCCAGGGGTCAGTTATCAGCGGTCACGGTCGACTGCCAGTGGTCAGGCGTCTTTCCAAACTTCGGTGAAGAGGTCGTAGCTGGTAGGATGCGCGACTACATTTTTAAATTCGGATCGGGTGATGTTCCAGACTTTTTTCCAGAAGGAGATTCCTACTGGTCCCCTTTCCGTCATGATTTTCTGGAGCTGGCACACGATGCCCTTGCGTTTGGTTACGTCGAGCGTGCGTTCGGCCTGGCGGAGGAGCGTGACGAATTCATCGTCGACCCAGCGGGTTTCGTTCCAGGGTACCGGGTTGCCTTCGCTGTCGGCGGTGTAGGCAAGTGCAAGGACCATTGTTCCCAGCGGTCGATGTGTCCACGAGGTGATGCCGAGGTCGACTTCCGTCCAGCGTTCCCAGTAGTTGGAGGCTTCCACGATGTTGAGTTCGATCTGGAAACCACCAGGAGCAGCCATTTCTTTTAGGGCCTGGGCGATTTCGGGTTCAGCCATGTTGTTCTTGGTTGTCAGTGTGCAGGTAATTCCGTCAGGGTATCCGGCTTCGGCCAGCAATGCTCTGGATTTTTTGGGGTCATATTTGGGAATAGGTTGCTCGCAATAGTCGGGGTGGACCGGGGCGATGTGGGCATCGAGGCCGAGATCGCCCTGGCCGAAGTAGGCGAGCCGGAGGATTTTTTCCCGGTCCTGACAGAGTTGGAGCGCTTTGCGAACGCGTGGATCGTTCCAGGGTTCGAGGTCCACACGCATACGGAGCACAAAGCTCTGGGCGGTGCTTACAGGGAGTACGGAGAGTCCTGGATAATCCTTCAGCGCCTGCCAGTCGAAGGGCCTGGGCTGGTATATGGTATCGATCTGTCCGGATTGAAGGGCGGCCACTCTGGCGTCTGGTTCGAGGTCGAGGTAGATGATCCTGTCGAGATACGGGAGTGGATTGCCGTCCTTTCCCATCCGCCAGTAGTCCTCTCGCCGCTCGAGCACGACACGCTCGGTTTCCGTGTACTCAACCAGTGTGAATGGCCCTGTGCCGACAGGCTGTTTGATGAAGTCTCCTTCGAAACCCCGATGCATGATCAATGCGGGATAATGAAAGAGGTGCTCGGGAACAGCGATCTGCGGTTGGTCGAGGTGTAGACGAATGGTGTGATCGTCCACTTTTTCGATATTGTTCGGCTGAAGATAGGGCATCAGTCCCAGTACGGAGGAGCCCACTTTGGGGTCCAGCCACTGTTCGAAGTTGAAGAGGACATCGTCGGCTGTGAAGGGCTGTCCGTTGTTGAACAATATTCCCTTCCGCAGGTGAAGGTTCCAGACCGTGACATCTTCATTGGCTTCCCAGCTTTCCAGCAGCCAGGGGCGCGTGATGTTGTCTGCCCCCGTTTCCGTGAGGTATTCGGCGACCTGCCGGAGCTGGTTCGCGCCTTCGACCCACGATAACCGGCCCGGATGGTCGATTCGAGGGACTGAAGATCCTACCTTGAGCGTACCACCTCTCCTGAGGGTTCCATTTCCAGATGACTTTCTTTGAGGATCCGGGCTGCTTCCGCTGCAGCCAGCCAGCATGCCTGCTCCCGTGGCCGAGACACCCAGCAATGTGGCGAACCGGATGAACTCTCGCCGGGATACCTTTCCCTTTTCAAGGCTGCTTCGAGCTTCAAGGACCGCGGGGTGAACGCGTTTTGGCAATTCCATTCAGGTATAGACCTTTCACCGGGGTGAGTGGGCATACGGCAGACCATGATACTCAGCTTAGGCAGACAACCATAATAGCACATTGGGGCTGTTTTATCAAGGCGAGCCTATGGGCAGCAGCCGTTAGAGCACGAACCAGACGCCTGTGACGCACAGGATTACGCCCAGCGCAATACGAAGCGTGACTTTCTCCTTGAGCAGGAGAATCGCGAGGAGCAGACCGAATACCGGGGACATGGATGTAAGGGTGGCTGTCTTTGCAGGGCCGATTTCTTCGAGTGCGGAGAGAAACAAGTAGGATCCCAGACCCATGCTTAAGACTCCGGTTACTGCAACGATCATCAGGGAACGAGTTTCCAATCCAGGAAGGTTCATGCGATGCCCCGTTCCGCGATAGACGAGAAAAAGGACCAGGGCCACCTGAGGCATACGAATGCTGTTGGCCTGGATGACCGTGAGATTGGCGAGCGCAGGTTTGAGCAAAACGGTACTCAGCCCCCACAGGGTGGCCGCCAGGAGCGAGAGGCTGACACCGACGACGAGGCTGCCTTCAGGGCCGGATTCCGGTTGAGATGACCGGGTGGCCAGGGCGATAACCCCCAGAACCACAAGCACACTTCCAAACAGAAAGCTGGGTTGGAAAGGCGTTCCCAGCAGGAGATGGTCGAATAGCAATGTGGCCAGTGGATAGGTGCCAGAGATGGCCATAGTACGAGAGAGACCAATTTCTCTGATCGCACGCAAGTAGGATGTCTCACCGGTTACGGGCCCGATCATAACCGCTCCAAGAAGGAGCGCCCATTCTTTTGCGGGCACGACGAGAAAATCGGTGAGGGGTCGGTCGAAGGGCAGCAATATCCAGAAAAAGGCCGTGGCGACAAGGCACCTTACGGTGTTCATGACCACCGGGGATACCTTGTAGGACTGTGTTCTGATCAACAGCCCGGAAATGGCCACCATCAGCGCGCTGGTGAGGCCCAGAACCTCTCCGTATGTGATAAAATCGGTCAATCCGAGTCCAATCTGCCCTTCAAGCAGGGTTCTTCGAGGTCGAGCGTTGCGTGAACTTAATCAGCGATGATAACCAGGTCAACCTCAAAAGCCATCCACTACACAAGTTTCAAATAAATTCATATATAACAATATTTTGCGATTGAAATTACAGTAGTCCTGTACGGCGAACTCGTTACATGTGCGCTCTTTTTCCACCTTGACTTTGGCCAATTTCTGCCCGATCTTGCAGTCTTCGAATCCGGAATTTATCGACTCGCCCAGGAGGAACTTATGGCAGGCTGGAACAGCTCCGGTGAACGGGAGTGCAGAGCGCGGTTGGAAGCTGAAAAGGGAAAGTTTTACAAGAGCTCAAAGTCGGTAGCACACCCCTGTTTGACGTTGCAGGACAGTAATTTCGAGATCGCCCGGTCCAATACTCGGCGCTATGACTGGGCAAAAGCGCATTACGAGTCCATGACCACCGTGTCAGATTTTTATGCCGATCGGTCCGCTTCCTGGATTGATGGCATGATTCCGGAGCTCACGCCGCTGCACGTATACGGGACCTTTTGCCCGGTCTGTTCGGCTGACAACACATACCGGATGGTGTGGGATTACAGGGATCCCGATCGGCTGGAATGTTTCCACTGCGGGGCCACGATGACTGACCAGGCCTTTCCGGAACTGGGGCGTCTGGAGCTTCCAAGGTCCGGCCAGACCTTTACATATTATATAAGACCTGAAGAAGAAGGGGATCAACAATTCAGCACGGGCCAAAATGCCTTCGTGTGGGCAGGAAGAAAGATCCATTCCTCATACCAGGGTGCGATACGACAGAAGAAGACACACCATATGTCGGAGGTCGCAAGGACGCTCGCAGTGATGTACAGGATGACGGGGAAGGACCGGTACGCCAGAACCGCTGCAAGTGTGCTCAATCGATTTGCGGCCGTGTATCCCGGTTACCTGCTCCATGACTACTGGAATACGTATATGGATTGCGATCCGCTTTATGCGTGCGAGCTGATGGCGCAGGACAAGGGCATCGGGAAGTTCGAGATGAATCCATGTCCTGATCAGGATGCGCGTTCGCCGATGAAGAGTGGGAAGCTGATCCAGACATTCTGGGGATGCGGAAGATTGTCCTGCGGCGGTGTGATGGCCGACGCAGCCAATATTGGCCGACTCGCGGAGGCATTGGATCTTCTGTGGGATGCGACCGACTCGAACGGGAAGCCGTTTCTGGCTGAGAAGGAACGGGAGACTGTTGTTCGTGACCTGATTTGCGAAGGTTTGTTTACCTTCACGCACTGGGAAGGTATTAACAACAAGGTGGCAGGTTGTAGAGTTGGTGAAGTCGCCCTGGGTCGATTCCTTGGCGTCCCAAAATATGTACACAGAGGTATCGAAGGTTTTGAGCCCTATCTGAAAGGGTTCTTCAAATTCGACGGGAGCACGGCGGAAGGCTCGGCCTATTACCGATATGCGGTGCATAATGTGATGCAATTGCCTGAGATGGCGCTGGGATATTCCGATCCACCGTCATACAGAAAGAAAGATCGATTCGACAATCTCAATTTGTATTCGCCCGGGGGAACATACGATACCGTGCTCCAGGCCAGAATGCTGATGACCTTGCCAGACGGAAGGGTACCGCATACGGCGGACGCCATTAAAGGTGGCCCCGGGTGGCCGGATCCACCCTGGCTCCATAATATAGGACTGGTTCGACTGGACAAGGCGTTTGCTCCCTTCGTGTGGCTGGACAGTGGAGACGAGTTCGCATTCTACAATCGCCCCGCCAGGCTCAACCCTGCCTCACCCCCACCGGTAGAAGACCGGTTCTTCCCCGGGTGGCTGCAGGCCATTTTCAACACGGGATTCGAACGGATGTTCCAGGGGGATCTGTCTGGAACGGCGACCTTCATGATGAATTTCTATGAACCAGAAGGCCATGATCATCCTGATGCGCTGAATATTGCGATGATTGCGGAAGGGGTGGAGCTACTCTCCGATCTGGGGTATATCGGCGATCATCCTTTGAATGCGAGTATCAAGAGTACGCTGAAACACAATCTTGTGGTTATCGATGAGAAGGAGCAACTCGGACGGGGCGTACGTCCTCCCGGAAATTTGCGTCTGATTGGTGTTTCACCGAATGTGAAGGTGATTCAGGCGGACTGCAAGGCATATTCCGAGGCCGAAGTCTTCAGCCGGTCCGTGGTGATGGTGCACCGGGGACGAGGGCCGGCCTATCTGGTGGATTGTTTCCGGGTGAAAGGCGGGAAGGTTCACGATTATGCCATCCACGGCGAGGGCCGGCTGTCTCACTATCCAACGGATGCAAAGGGCCGTGCGATTCCTCTGAAAAAGCAGAAGGGTGTGATTGGAAAAGACATCGAGAAACTTCAGGTGGGCGCGCCCGAGGGTATCTGGTCTGCGACGTGGACCGAGGAAGAGATGACCTTGCGTATGCAGATGCTATCTCCTGTCGATGAGGTCATTGTAGGAGAAGGTCCGGGGCAGCGTACTCACGCCGAGATCGGTGTGCGGAGCGACTTCCTGTTTGGACGGCGCAAGGAGGCGGGCGAGGGCAATTCCTTTGTGTCGGTGATCGATCACTACAGAAATCACCCGGATATTTCGGAGGTAAAAGCCCTGAGCACACCGGAAGGGACAGAAGGCACCGCAGCGGTAAAAGTGACTCGCCATAGTGGAACCGACATTGTGATCCAGTCGGATACCGCGGTGGAAGGGAAGTTCGGGGACGTGGCATTCTCAGGAAAAGTGGCTGTGTTCACCCGTGAACGCAAGCGTGTGTCTCTTTTCATGACCGAGGGCAGCCGATTCGAATCCGAAGAATTGACCGTTGATATGGACGGTGATACCCGGGAGGGGGAGGTGATTTCACATGAAGGCAATACCTTCCAGTGCGGATCTACCTTACGAAATAGCCAGGCGCTGGTAGACCAATTCGTTCAGGTGGAAGACCCGGATCAGGGATGCTGGACCGCGTACAGGATCAAGTCCGTTAAGGGTAAACAGATTACCGTTAAGGATTTTCTGTTCAATGGCGGAACACGATACACCATACCCTCCGTTTTCAGTCTGGACCAGGATACGGACAACACATTTCGCGTTTCGAATACGGGCAAGGCCGCAGTCCAGATCAAGTGCAGATACAAGAGAGCCGTTCTGGAGCAAAATGGAAAGCGGACTGACAGTCTGAAATGCAGTGTCAAACAAGGTGTGTTGTCATTCACGCTGGATGCCAACCGTCCGGACGATGTGGTGCTGCGCCTGCTTTAGGGGATGACTGGCCGGATCGAACAGGACCGACAGGCCAGGGTTTGACTTGGAGACGTCGATGCTGGGTCGCCTGATCCACAAGGAAATACTCGATCAAATACTGAGCCTGAGATTTGTGATTCTCGCCGCCATCGGCGCGTTTACGATCTGGCTGAGTCTATACGATGGGTATGCCAACTATCAGGCCCGGTTGAAGGACTATCACACAGCCAGAACGATGACTGAAGAACGTCTGCGCCAATACCAAAACGTAGACGGGTTCACGTACCGGCCCCTCTGGGAATTCAGCGGTGTCGGTTTCGAAGAGCATAAACCCCCGACTCCATTGAGCATTTTCGCACGTGGGTTGGAAATGACGTTGGGTCGCAGCATTCCCACTGGATACACAAAGCAACAGCGATTGCGACAGTCTCCAGTGGAGGCAGAACCTACTCTGGGTGTGTTTCCGCCGCTGGATCTCGGACTGGTTGTGCAACTGGTTTTGAGTTTGTTTGTCCTCCTGCTTTCCTACGACGCGATTTGTGGTGAGAAGGAAGGGGGCACGCTGCGGCTGATTTCGTCTTTTTCGCTGCCGCGATCTCAACTGCTCATCGGCAAGAGTCTGGGTGTTCTGCTTCCGGTACTGGCGGTTTTTGGACTGCCGCTGCTGCTCGGGATATCCAGCATGCTCCTTGTCGGCGGAATCCAATTAAGCGGCGATGAGTGGATCCGGCTCGGTCTGGTCCTTCTGTTGTTCGGTGTCTATCTTGGGGTGATGGTGCTGGCCGGTGTTGCCGCTTCCAGCATTTCCTACAAGTCCGCTACTTCCTTTATTCTCCTGCTGACATTCTGGGTAGTCACCGTGGTGGTCATGCCCAGAATCAGTCTGATTGTTGCCGACGGCATCCTGCCCGCACCTTCGACCCACGAGTTCCAGGCCAAACAGAAGGCCATGCAGAGACAGACTATGCTGAAACGGCGTGCGAAATTGAGGGAATGGGAGGGCGGATGGAAGAACTGGTGGGAGTCGCCCGAAGGAAGAGAAGCGCATACGCTGAAATACACTGAGATTAGGGATGAAGCGCAGGGGGAGGGCCGGATCGAGAGGGACCGGTTGGAGAGTGCATTCAGAAACCAGTATCAGAACCGTCTGAACCTGGCGGTGGTGATTGCAAGGATTTCGCCTGCTTTCGCATTCAAGAATGCGGCGATTCGACTGACCGGGACGGGCGTTGCCAGACATGAGAGATTCAACCGGGGCTTTATCGCCTATCACAGAGGGACCTTTCTGGATTGGGCAAGGGAGCGGGAAGATAGAAATGGACTAAGCAGATCAAACCCAGACAAATATGGGAAACCCGATTGGAACATCAACGGGCTGCCGCGGTTCCTTTATCGAGAGGAATGGGCCGACGAGGATGTTCAGACGTTCCTTGTGGATGCTTGCGTACTAACACTGTGGGGGTTGCTCTTTTTTGCAACCGCATTCATGGCCGTGTCGCGGTACGATCTGAGATAATGGAATTCGAAGAAAAACGAGGAGCATGAGTTGGGACGACTCATACGGAAAGAGCTGCTGGGTTACCTGTTGGACTTCCGCTTTGTGGCGATCTTTCTCCTTTCAGTGCTGCTGTCAGTACTCAGTGTCGATGTGGGTGTCAAAAATTATGGTCACCGGCTGGAACAGCAGAGGGTGGTTTCCAGCGCCAACAAAGCCCGGCTTGCGACCGCACTTGAAAAGGGGGGAGGCCGTGGCGTCTGGGATTTGACCCGGCAGGGGATTATCTGGAACCGGGAGCCGGAGACGCTCAGTCCCGTGGTTTTCGGAATGTCCGGAAAGCTGGGCAGCGAAGTCCACATTCAGTATCCTTATCCCCCATCTTACGAAGACAGTCTGTTTTCTGTAGATCCAATTCATGCGCTTTTCGGGATTCTGGATTTCTCTTTTATCGTAAAGGTGATCCTGAGTCTGTGTGTGCTGTTGCTAACTTACGACACGGTTTGCGGGGAAAAGGAGTCCGGTACTTTCCGCCTCACTGCATCCTTCCCGGTGTCCAGATCTTCCCTGGCGCTTTCCAAACTCGCTAGTGCTACGATTGGCGGTCTGGTTCCGCTGCTGTTCTCATTCCTGCTGGTTTCG
>CAVOEZ010000028.1:0-13457 GCA_963694355.1 Latescibacteria bacterium UBA2968
GATGTGTGCGCCTATCTTCTTCGAGGGGGAGCAGGTAGGCCTGCTGGGATGTTCCGGACATTTGAGTGATATCGGAGGCCGCACCGCAGGTGGGGTAAGTCCTGGCGCAACAGATGTTCAGCAGGAGGGGATTCGAATATGTCCCACGGTGGTTGCCAGGAAGTGGACCCCCGTAGACGATGTGTTTCGATTGCTGGTGGATAACAGCCGGTTTCCGGATGAAATGCGCGGCGATCTGATTGCATTTGTGGATGGACTAAAAGCAGGTGCAGAACGGATGTCGCACCTCTTCGAACGGTATGGGCAGACGGTGGTCACTACCGTGGAGGAGGATGTCCGGACTCATGCAGAAAACACGACAGCTGTGGCCCTCGGAGAGATTCAGAACGGGGTCTACACGTGCAAGGACCGGTTGGATGGCGATGGTCTGGTTGACGAACCCCTGCATCTTTTCAGCCGAATTGATTGTTCATCTGACGGGCTGAAATTTGATTTCCAGGGCACCAGCGGTTCAGCGACAGGACCCATGAATGTGCCCGCAGATGCCGTAGAAGCGGCATGCCTTGTGGCGTTCCGGCACGTGTTTCCCGAACTGCCAATGCACGGAGCAGTGAGTGAATGTCTGAAAGTGAACCACGTGTCAGGAAGCTTGTTGGATGCCCGGTTTCCAATGTCTGTGGGTGGATCCAGCGCCGAAGTCGTTCCGAGGATTGTAACGTTGTGTGTGGAGGGGTTATCTCAAGGTGTTCACGGAAGGGCGATGGGTGGCGGCGGCGGTGTAACCCGGGTAATTATTCAGGGACATTCAGGATACGGTCCATACCGGATGTGTCTTGCTCTGGGCAGTGGTGGCGGGGCAAGTGGAAAGGGTGATGGACTTTGCAATGGTGACGGGAGTACGCGGTTCACGTGTTTCCAGGATCTCGAAGCACTCGAAACCCAATTCCCGATCCGAATCTTGAGTTATGGTCTCCGTCCCGGATCGGGAGGTGCCGGCCGCTATCTGGGCGGGTGCGGTTGCAATCTGGTTTTCGAGCTCCTCGAAGGTCCCGGATGGCTTACCCTCTTCGGAGACAGGTTCACGAGAGGTCCAGGCGGCACCCATCGCGGGACCCGTGGCAGGACCGCCGAAGTGCGTATCTGGCGCAATGGTCATTGGCAAGGTCTTCCACACAGAACCAAAGTGGAAGGATTACTGCTTCAGGCCGGGGATCGGGTGCGGGTCGCAACGGCAGGCGGGGGCGGCTACGGCCATCCATTTGAACGCGCCATTCGTCTTGTATCAAAGGATGTAAAGTTTGGACATCTGAGCCTTAGAGAGGCAGCTTTGCGGCACGGCGTTCTGTTCACTTGCGATCAGGCGACCGATTTTGATTCAGCGCAGACGTTCAAATTGCGCAGCTATCGGTTGACCGCGGCCGATGTGGAGGGTATTTTGGATGATATCGAATGCCTGGATGATCACACGGTGTAAAAAAGTGAACGTAAAAAAAGATTAAATAGATTATATTTAGGGTTCCACTGCAATTTCCCGGAGACCTTACCATATGGACTACAGCAAGGCAATCGCCTTCTTTGAACCTGACACGCCCTATCTGCTTTCCACGCACAGGAATGCCGATGGTGACGGCATCGGAGCACTTTTGGCGCTGGGTGGCGTGCTGGATCACCTTGGACGAAAGTTCAGAATTATTGTAGGGGATGAACAGCCCGACATACGGTTTTCCTTTTTGGCCGGTTTCGACCGGATCGAGAGCAGTGGTTCCCTTACGGGAAGACCCGCGTTCGACCGTGTTGTGTTTGTAGATACACCTACTTACGATATCGGACGGGTTGGTGATGCGGCGCTTATGCTTGCCCAGGGTGCACAGATTCTGGTGATCGATCACCACGCAGGGAGAGGGGACCGTGCCGATGTGCGGCTGGTGGATTCGAATGCCAGCGCTGCAAGCGAACTCATTTACGGTTTGGCAAGGGCTGCGGATGTCCCGGTGAGTGCAGATATGGCGAAGCAGATTTATGCCGGCATCGCGTTCGACACCAAATTGTTCAAATTTTCTCATCCTGAACGTGCCGTGAAGGTTTGCGCAGAACTTGTGGATTGTGGCGCTGACCCGGAGGAGATTGCAGATATCCTGTTTGCTCGGGAATCTTTCGAAACTATGAAGTCGCTGGGTGCCGCCCTTTCCACGCTCGAAATGCATATGGACAACCGTGTCAGTACGCTTGTGGTGGATCATCAGACTTACAAGATGGGTGGCGATCTCGATATCGTTGTAGATCACGCGATGTCGATAGACGGAGTCGAAGTGGCTGTATTCTTCAAGGAGGAGACTCCGGGACGATACCGGGTGAGTCTACGCTCCCGCGGAAATGTGGATGTGAATGAAATCGCCAGGGTTTTTGGCGGCGGCGGTCACCAGCGAGCATCGGGATGCGAAATCATTAAGCCGCTCGAAGAGGCGAGGAAGGCACTCCTGGCCGAAGTCGAGAAGCGGATACCTGTTTGAGGAAGCATTGATGATAGATCTGATCACACTCAAAACCTGGTCTTCGGAGCAGGTACTCGAGGCCATCGACAACGGTCTGGAGATCAAGACGGAGCCCGAGCGCTATACTGAAGTACTTCAGGGGCGCACGCTGGCCATGTTGTTCCAGAAGACCTCGACCCGTACGCGCGCATCTTTCGAAGTCGGTATGACGCAGCTGGGCGGCCACGCTATGTATCTGGATTGGCGCGCCACGAATTTTCAACTGGCGGATCTGAAGGACGAAGCGCAGGTACTTTCGAGATATGCCGACGGGATCATGGCGAGGATGATGTCTCACGAAGACCTGCTCAAACTTACGGCCGGAGCGGAAGTGCCGGTGATTAACGGCTGCTGCGACAGATATCACCCGTGCCAGGCTCTTGGCGACTTAATGACCATGAAAGAAGTTCGGGGAACCTTGAAGGACCTTCACCTGGTTTATGTAGGGGTGAGAAACAATGTCTGCAATTCTCTTATTGCAGCCTGTCTGAAGGCTGGTGTGCGGATCACCTCGGTAACCCCTGAAGTGAACGGTCCTTCGGAAGATCCTGAACTGATCGAAGAGGCGCTGGCCAGCGGACTGCTGAAAGAAACGCTTGATATTTACAGTGCCGTGGCTGACGCTGACTTCCTTTATACGGATACCTGGATCGATATGGAATGTTTTCTGGATCCGGCATATGAGGAAGAAAAGAACCGCAGGATAGCGGCCTTTCAACCCTATCAGATCAATGAGGCATTGCTGGAACAAACTGAGGCAATGGTGATGCACTGTCTGCCCGCTCACAAGGGATATGAAGTAACCGAAGGTGTTATGGAAGACCCCAGATGCGTTTCGGTGGACCAGGCGGAAAACCGGATGCATATCCAGAAGGCGATTCTGGTTCAATTGCTGAGCTGAATGCGTTTTACGCACGCTCACTACTACGATACAGGGCGCGATGACTTGCGCCCTGTATCGTATGTGCAAGTCAAACCGGATGGCTACATCATTATGTCTGAACATATGGCCACACTCAGGAAACGGTTGGAGGCCAGAAACGCTCTGGTTGCAGTGGTGGGCATGGGATACGTAGGTTTGCCCCTTGCCGTGGTGTTGGGAAAAGTTGGCTTCCGGGTGACCGGCGTCGACACGTCGAGCCATAAAGTTTCTCTGATTGAAGCTGGAAAGTCCGATGTACAGGGTGTTTCCGAATTCGAGGTGGCCGGTCTCAAGGCAGTGGGAAAGCTGAGCGCAACCAGTGACTATGCAGCTGTGGGTGAGGCCGATGTGATTGTGGTGAGCGTGCCTACGCCGCTCAACAAGACAGGCGACCCGGACGTTTCGTTTATCATGCATGCTTTTGAGGAGATCAGAAACCGACAACGGCCCGGACAACTGGTTATCCTCGAGAGCACGACTTACCCCGGGACCACCTACGAATTGGTTTTACCAAAGCTTGAATCCGGCGGATTGAAGGTGGGTGAGGACTTTTATCTCGCATTTTCGCCGGAGCGAGTGGATCCCGGGAATCCGGTATACACGATTACCAATACCGCAAAGGTAGTTGGAGGGATGACGCCTGCGTGCACGGAAATAGCGTCGCTTTTCTACCAGCAATTCATTAACGAAGTGGTCCCTGTATCCTCGACTCAAACTGCAGAAATGGCCAAGCTGCTCGAGAATACATTTCGAAGTGTAAATATTGCACTGGTCAATGAAGTGGCGTTGATGTGTGATCGTTTGGGTGTGGACGTTTGGGAAGTAATCGATGCGGCAGGGACCAAACCATTCGGATTCATGCCATTCTATCCCGGTCCCGGGTTGGGGGGCCACTGCATTCCTATCGACCCGCACTACCTTGCCTGGAAACTGCGCACTCTGAATTTCCATTCTCGCTTTATTGAACTGGCCGGTGAAATCACAAGAAGTATGCCGGCCCACGTGGTGTCAAAGGTCGGCGATGCCTTGAACCAATTCGAGAAAAGTATCCGGGGTTCCAACATTCTCGTATTGGGGATCACATATAAACCGGACGTGGCGGATATCCGGGAATCGCCTGCGCTTGATATTATGGTGATGCTGGAAGCCAAAGGGGCAAGCGTGAGTTACAATGACCCGTTTATCCCCGAGATTTCGGTGGACGGGCTGGAAATGTCCTCGACCGATTTAACTGTCGAGTTGCTCGGGTCTACAGACTGTGTCGTGATCGCCACGAACCACGGTGAATATGACGCGGAGTGGATCGTAGAACATTCAGGCTGTTTAGTAGATACACGAAATGCGACCAAAGGCATTTCCTCCGAAGAAGGAAAAGTCGTAAAACTATAAGGCGTATATAACGCTCACACTGTGTGCGTTCGAAAAGTGGAATGATTCCCGGGGAATACTCGATGCGAATTTTGATTATGGGTGGCGCAGGATTTTTGGGTTCACATTTGTGTGAGCGCATGTTGGGCGAGGGACACGAGGTCATTGTAATGGACAACCTGCTTACCGGCCGTGTGGAGAATATCTCACATTTGATTGGCCAAGCCGGGTTTACATTCCTGCATTATGATATCACCAACTTCGTTCATGTGACTGGCACGTTGGACTATATTCTCAATTTTGCGAGTCCTGCAAGTCCAAAGGACTATCTTCAGCACTCGATTCATACGATGAAAGTCGGTGCGCTTGGAACATATCACGGTTTGGGACTTGCCCGGGTGAAGGGCGCCAGATTCCTCCTGGCATCTACTTCGGAGACTTATGGCGATCCCCAGATCCACCCACAGCCTGAGAGCTACTGGGGAAATGTGAATCCGATTGGCGTACGCGGCGTTTATGACGAGGCCAAACGATTCGCCGAGGCGATGACCATGGCTTACCATAGAGAAGTGGGCATAGACACGCGTATTGTCCGGATCTTCAATACTTACGGTCCGAGGATGCGCAAGGACGACGGCCGTGCAATTCCCAATTTCATCTCCCAGGCGCTGGCCGACGAACCCATCACTATTTATGGCGATGGCACTCAGACGCGAAGCATCTGCTACGTGGATGACCTTGTGGATGGTATTTACAAGTTGATGCATAGCGACTATCGCGAACCTGTGAATATTGGAAATCCATCTGAAATGACCATTCTCGACCTGGCCAGGAAGATCATCGCGGTTACAGAAAGCAAGAGCGAACTGGTTTACAAAAAGGCCATGCTCGATGACCCCAAAGTTCGTCAGCCCGATATTACACTTGCCCGGAAGCTGCTTGACTGGGAGCCAAAGGTGAGCCCTGACAAGGGACTACGGTGGACCGTTGAGTGGTTCCTGAATAACTGAACTTTTACCTACTTAATTGGCAGGAGATTCCAAAAAAAGTGCCTGGTGAGCAATTCTCGCCGGGCACAATTTATTTATTGGACAAACGTGAAAGTTTCCAGGCGCTTTATCGGATCTGCGCCGTATGCTGCAAAAGGAGGTAGACCATGAGACTCGATGGAAAGGTGGCAGTTGTCACGGGTGGAGGTCAGGGTATTGGCAGGGCAACTGCGAAGGCATTTGCAGACGAAGGGGCAAAGGTTGTGATTGCAGCCAGGACCCCATCCAAGCTGGAACACGTGAAATCAGAGATCCTCGCTCGAGGTGGGGATGTTCTGGCCGTACCTACTGACGTAGGGCAAGCGGCTGATATAACCCGACTGATCGAGGCGACGAACGATCGATTCGGACGATTGGACGTCCTTGTGAACAACGCAGGTATCGGTCGCCGAGCTCCGGTTGATGATGTCGATATGGCCGACTACGATCTCCAAATGAATACAAACCTGAAGGGCATGTATCTGGGTGTGAGGGCAGGGGTTCCCCTGATGAAGGCGGTCGGATCCGGCTCTATCATCAATGTGGCATCCGTTCACGGGGTTAACGGCGAACCGACAGCTTCCATTTATGCAGCCACGAAGGGCGGGATGCTGGCTGGCACCCGTTCGATGGCGGCGGAACTCGCGCCTCACAATATTCGGGTGAATGCGATCAGCCCGGGTGCGATCTGGCTGGAGTCGTACGAAGAGGCACAGCTGGAGCAGATCGCCGAGGATGCCCGGGACTCTTTCAAGAATATTTTCTCAGATGAGATGAAAGTAGGACACAAACATGCTCAACCGATTCAATGCGTAGGCATGCCTGTGGATATTGCGCTGTGCGCAGTCTATCTTGCATCGGACGAGTCCCGCTTTTTGACCGGACAGAATATTGTTGTGGACGGCGGACTTACCACCTACCTGAGTCTCTATGGTATGGACGGGGCAAGGGATGCCAAAGAAGCCTCCGAGAAAAAAATCAGGTCTTGGGTCGATGACCACCGGAAACCGAACCAGGAATGAGAGGTACAAAATGAAATCGTCATCCGGATGTGATACGGTATTGCTTGGCGGAAACCTGATCACCGTTGACGACCGGTGCGCCAGGGCCGAGGCAGTTGCCATCAGCCAGGGAAAGTTTATCAGGGTGGGCACTGATGAGGCGGTCAAGGAATTGGTTGGTAAAGAAACACAGGTCATCGATCTCCAGGGTAAGACTGTTGTACCGGGATTCATAGATGCGCACCTTCACGTACTGAGCAGTGGAATAGGCCATGTACTGAAAGTAGATTGCGATCTGAAGTCGATTCCGGCGGTACTGGACGCACTCCGCACCCGGGCAGCAAATACGAAGCAAGGCGAATGGGTACAGGGATTCAAATATGACGATACAAAAACTTCAGAGTCCAGATTCTTGACTCTGGCGGATCTAGATACGGTCAGTGGCGATCATCCCATCTGTGTATCCCACAGGGCCGGGCACATCTTATTTGTAAACAGCATGGCACTGGAGATGGCCGGCATTAGCGACGATACACCCGATCCCCCAGGGGGAAAATTCGATCGCGAGCCGGAAACCGGCAGGCTGACCGGGATTGTTCTGGAACGTGCGGCCTCGGTGTTCAGGCCACTGCTTCCGGAAGTAACCCGCGAGGACAGAAGAGAAGGTTTGCGACGCATTTGCCGCATGTTCAACGCGGCCGGGTTGACGAGCGTTCACGATGCAATCGTAAGCGATATCCAGCTTGAGACTTATCAGGAGGGGTTGGCTCGCGGCGAACTGACACTGAGAGTATATGCATTGATGTGGCACACCCATTTCCATGCAATACGCGATGCCGGTATTCGGAGGGGCTTCGGAAATGACCTGTTGAAAATTGGCGGCATAAAGGCCATAGCCGATGGGGCGATTGCAGGTAGAACGGCCTGGCTGAAAACCCCCTATGAAGGCAGTGAGGATGATTGCGGCATTGCGGTGATGTCGGAGGAGGAAGTCGAATCGTTAAGTGAAGAAGTGCATCGCGCAGGATTCCAAATGTGTATTCACGCAAATGGCGATGCAGCCATCGAGATGGTGCTGACAGCCTACGAGAAGGCAGTGCAGAAGTATCCGAGGAAAGATGCCAGGCATCGTATCGAACACTGTACTGTGGTGGATGATTCAATTCTCGAGCGGATGAAGAAACTCGAATGTATTGCCACCCCCTTCTCTACCTATGTGTATTACCACGGCGAAAAGATGAAATATTACGGAGAAGAGCGCCTGAAAAGGATGTTCGCGCAACGTTCGTTTATCGACCACGGGATCGTGTCGACCGGCTCAACGGACTACATACCGGGACCATTCGAGCCACTGATGGGCATACAAAGCTGCGTCACCAGGAGGGATTCGGAGGGCAAGGTCTGGGGAGAGAATCAGCGGATCAGTGTTGAGGAAGCTCTGAGGCTGTATACTCAAAATGGCGCATATGCCAGTTTCGAGGAGGCCATCAAGGGGTCCATTACCCCGGGCAAACTGGCCGACATTGTGATTCTGGGTGAAGACCTGACAACTGTTGATCCGAACACGATCAAAGATATTCCGGTGGAGAAAACGATGGTAGGGGGCAAGTTTGTGTATGAGCTGTAACGTTTTGAAACGCAGTAAGATGCGCTTGCCTTGACTTAGCTGGCTTCGGGCATATATTAGGATTGACCAAACCACGGCGTGAAAGAGATCAGGACAGGTCCGTCTCATCTCCGAGTCCTATGGGTTTCACACGCATCCATCTGAGGTGAATACCAAGTTGCATCCAAAAGGCAGCAAAACGCTCCGGGTCGCGTGGTTTCCGGGGCCGGCCGGAGCAGGTTGGGTAGAGGCCGGGAACCTTGGATTCCGAGAGGCACTCGAGACGGGCGCCGCCGAGGTCGTGACGGCTCTGTAAGGTGATACCGGCCAGAATGTACAATCGGGTCTTATCGAGGCGGCACTGGACCCGCAAGGTCCTCAAGCACGTTCGATCTGGACCAGATGTCCAGGACACTCGAGGGTTACCCGGGTTTGATCGAGGATCTCCAGAAATACAATGAACTGGCCATTTCAGGTACATAGAGGCTGACTTCGCAATGCTGACTACTCAAACTCCAACATCGATTAGACGCATCGTCGAATTTCTGGTTGTTGTTGTCCTGTACTATGCTTCAGCCAAGCTGGGTCAGGTGCTCAGCATACCTCCGGGCAATGTCACGCCCGTTTGGCCGCCTTCCGGCATCGCATTGGCAGCACTTCTGCTGATTGGCAACCGTGCAGCGGTTCCAGTTGGTGTGGCCGCCTTCTTAGCCAACACCAATTTCTACGACGTGTCGAACCTGACCTCGGTGATCCAGTTCGTGGCCACCGGATTTCCCATTGCTGCAGGATCGGCTCTTCAGCCGTTTGTTGGAGCCTACCTGATTCGCAGAAACACAGACTCTGTTGACGTATTCGGTAATGTGACAGATTTCCTGAAATTCTGTGCAGTTGTTCCCGTGATGTGTCTTGTAAGTGCATCCTTCGGGAGTCCGACACTGTGGATGGCCGGATTGATTTCTCTTGATGCGCTACCCGAACTGTGGACGACCTGGTGGCTTGGCGACTCAGTGGGCGTATTCGTTACCGGTACCCTCTTGCTTTCCTGGTTGCGACAAAATGAACAGAAACCCGGTCGTAGATATGGGGTCGAGTGCGGGCTGATTCTAGTTCCCACCGTTTTTGTGAGCCTCTTCGCATTTACCCATTTCTTCGGTTCCGCGACTGCTGGTTATCCCCTGGAGTTCGCACCCATCCCGTTTCTCCTGTGGGCCGGACTCAGGCTTGGGCTCCGGGGCACCACGGCTGTTATTTTTGTGGTGGAGGTGATCGCCATATACGGCACACACCAGGGGCAAAGTCCTTTTGCCGTTGGGACACTCAACCATTCGCTTATGTTACTCCAGTTGTTTGTTACAATCACCACGATTGCTGCGCTGATCGTGGCGGTTTTCGTCAACCAGAGCGAAACAGCCGAGCGTGCGCTTGAGGAGGCTAGAGACAGACTCGATCTACGCGTTAAGGAACGAACTGAAGAATTGCAAAAGGCGATTGTAGTGGCTGAGGAGGCGAGGTCCTCGGCCGAATCTGCAAATCTTGCAAAGAGCAAGTTCCTCGCAAATGTATCCCACGAGATCAGGACGCCGATGAATGCGATTCTCGGGTTTACAGATATTCTCCACAGTCAGCTGGAGAACGCCCAGCAAAAGTCCTATCTCGCTTCAATCCAGTCCAGCGGCAAGACGCTGTTCACCCTGATCAATGACATCCTGGATCTTTCAAGAGTGGAGTCCGGTGGCCTGGAACTGGATTACGACGTGGTGGATGCAGGCCGCATCTTTCGCGAAGTCGAAGGTATGTTCGCCCAGGAAGCCCTGGAAAAGGGATTGACCCTTCGGATGGAAGTGGATCCTGAATTGCCGGAGGCCGTGGTTCTGGATGGTGGACGTTTACTGCAGATCCTGTCCAATCTCGTCAGCAATGCAATCAAGTTTACCGAGTCGGGACACGTCACGGTTTCCGTGCGGAGCCCCAAATCGGGAGACAACAGCGTGGATCTGAATTTCGATATCAGGGACACGGGCATCGGAATCCCGGAAGATCAGCAGGAAAGGATCTTCGGAAAGTTCATGCAGTGTGAAGGCCAGAGTATCAATGAATACGGCGGCATCGGGTTGGGGCTGGCGATGACCAAACATCTTGTGGATCTGATGAACGGCGAGATCTCCCTTAGCAGTGAAGTAGACATGGGGAGCACCTTCCAGGTTATCTTGAGGGATGTTGAGATTGCCTCTGCAGAGGGTCTGGAACTGCAGCCCGGAACCGCCGTGGAGGTCGACAATATTGCGTTCGACCAGGCAACCGTCCTCGTGGCGGACGATGTGGCCGACAACAGGGAGTTGATCAGAGGTTTCCTGTCGCCATACGGATTCGAGGTACTCGAAGCGGAGAACGGAGCCGAGGCCATCGAGGTCGTCAAACGCAAACGGCCTGACCTGGTCTTGATGGACATCAAGATGCCGGTTTTGGACGGATTTAAGGCAATACAGATGATTCGCGCGGATTCGAGTCTCAAGGAGACGCGTATTGTTGCACTGACCGCTTCTACAATGCGCGAGAGCGAAGCTGAGATCTCTGCAGCATGCAACGGGTTTCTTAGAAAACCCATCGAGAAGGACGAGTTGGTCAGAGCGCTTACCCGTTTCCTCAAATATACAATGGTGGAACACAGCGAAGCCGAAGACTACGATCCGTCGGGACCCGATCTTGTTGAGCCAGATGAGATGGATTCCGACGCAGTTGGGAAGCTGCCCGCTCTGGTGGATTACCTGAACGACCAGAAGCCACGATGGGAAGCGCTGCAGTCTACATTGACGATCAACGAGGTTGAGGAATTCGCGGAAGACATGGCGAACCAAGGAACGACGTATGGATATGCACCCCTGGTACGATGGGCCAATCAGCTACATCATCACGTGACGATGTTTGAGATGGACGAGCTGGCTGAATCGATGAAGAGGTTTCCGGAAGTGCTCTCCGAGATGGTCGCGATCAGTTCGGCACACAGCTGATAGACATGAACTCTGAAAGAATCATTTCCATTGGAGTCAGTATGCCAATGAAGGTGGACAAAAAACATTCAAGGGTGTTGATCGTTGACGACGCACTCAAAAATATCCAGGTGCTTGGGACCGTGCTGCGTGAAGAGGGATACCAGATCAACGTTGCACAGGATGGTCTTCAGGCACTCACAGCGGTTGAAAATGTGAAACCGGATCTGATTCTCCTGGACGTGATGATGCCAAATCTGGACGGGTACGAAACCTGCAAGCGTCTTAAGGAAGACCCTGCGACACACGACATTCCGGTGATATTCCTGACTGCCAAGGCCGAAACCGAAGATCTGGTAAAGGGATTCGAACTTGGGGCAGTGGATTACGTGACGAAGCCGTTCAACACAACGGAGCTGCTTGTGCGTGTGGAAAATCACCTGACCATTCACAGGCTCCAGGAGGAACTGGAGAAACGTGTTGAAGACATCGACCGAATGAATCGGGAACATGAGGCGTTCCTCAGACACGAATTGAAAAATAGAATCACGCCCATTTTGGGATATTCCGATTTGCTCAGAGTGGCAAATGACGCCCTTCCCGATGACCAGAAGGAGTGGGTCTCTGTTATCTACGAAAGCGCGGCGGACATGACCGCACTGATCGATGAGATGAAGAAATTGCAGGATTTCGAGGCTGGGAACTTCGAACTTGTCAAACATCCTGTGGATCTGGATCATCTGGTCAGAAAGGTAGTCTCCGATTTGGAGACGGTCTATGGTGACCGCGTGACCATAGATCTCGAGGGCAATGTAGATGCCGCGATCCAGGGCGATGCTACCTTGTTGACGGGGGTCTTTCAAAATCTGATCAAGAATGGCATAGAACATGTTATCGAATTGGAGGCTCTAAACGACCGCCGGGTACATGTCAATCTGTTATCTGACAAGGATTGCACAGTGGTGGATGTGAGAAACGGCGGAGCGCTCATTCCACCCGAGCAAGTGGCCACATTTTTTGAGAAATTCAATACAGGCAGAAAGGGACAAGGTGGAACAGGACTTGGCACGACTTACGCCTATCTTGTGACACTGGCGCATCAGGGAGAGATCTCTGTGAAATCAGACGAAGACAACGGTACGAGCGTCACTGTGAAATTCCCGAAAAGCTAGCGGAGCAAAAGACATGAGCGAACAGAACAAAGATTTCAGAATTCTAGTAGTTGATGACACGCTGAAGAATATTCAAGTTCTTGGAACGATTCTCAGGCAAGAAGACTATCAGATCAATGTTGCTCAGAATGGTTTGCAGGCGCTGGAGTCGGTGGACAACGTAGAACCTGATCTTATTCTCCTGGATGTAATGATGCCGGAACTGGACGGGTTCGAGACCTGCAAGCAACTGAAAGAGAATCCGAACACCAGGGACATCCCGGTTATCTTTTTAACGGCAAAGGTTGAAACAGAAGACATTGTGAAGGGATTCGAGCTGGGCGCGGTGGACTACGTGACAAAACCGTTCAATCCCGCAGAGCTTCTTTCGCGCGTCCAGACCCATCTTGCCTTGAAGTCGGCGAGAGAGAAACTGGCCGGTCTGGCGAACCAGCTGTCGCGGTATTTGTCTCCACAGGTTTACGACTCGATCTTCAAAGGGGAAAAAGAGGTCAAGATCGAATCCTATCGGAGGAACTTAACCGTTTTCTTTTCCGATATTGTGGCGTTTACCCCGAAGACAGAATCCATGGACAATCAGGAATTGACTCAATGGCTGAACGGTTATCTGAATGGGATGGCTGAGATCGCCCTTCGACATGGGGGAACACTCGACAAGTTCATTGGGGATGCGATCATGATTTTCTTCGGAGATCCAATGACGCTGGGTCCCAAGGAGGATGCCGTAAGATGTGTTGAAATGTCTCTGGAAATGCAAGAACGGGCGAAGTCGATGGGAATTGAAATCCGCATCGGGATCAGCTCAGGTGACTGCACGGTGGGCAACTTTGGCAGTGATG
>CAVOEZ010000029.1:0-13296 GCA_963694355.1 Latescibacteria bacterium UBA2968
AGAAAATCAGTTCGGTGCCAATGTCGCGCTCAACTGCTTTCTTCAGATGCCATTCAACAAGTCCGCCCGGATCGAAGTAACGAATGAGGGCAAGGTCCCGTATCGCCAGTACTTTTATGTCGACTACGAAGCATATGGGGCATCGCTGGGCAGCAGCACCGCATATTTGCACGCCCAGTTCAAACGGGAGAACCCCTGCGACGGCTGGGGTCACGAGATCCGGGTCAACACTCCGGAAGCCAACATCGTCAACAAGGGCAGGGAGGCGTGGGACAACAACTATGTTATTCTGGACGCCGCTGGAACCGGGCATTACATCGGCTGCAATCTGTCGGTATCAAATTTCCAGGGTACCTGGTGGGGTGAGGGGGACGACATGATCTGGGTAGATGGGTACAAATGGCCGCCGGACCTTCACGGAACGGGCAGCGAGGACTATCTGAACCAGGCCTGGGGAATGCAGGACAACGCTTTTCTGATGAACGGCAGTTCGATCTACGAAAAAAACACGGGTGGATATCAGACGTCGTATGTGTTCCACCTCACGAACCCCGTTAGATTCTCGAAATCTATCAAGGCAACCATCGAACACGGTCACGGAAACCATCTCGCCAACGAGATGTCATCCGTCGCCTATTGGTATCAGACGGAGCCGCACAAGAAATTCGGCATCCTTCCGGCAAGTCGCAGAAAGCCTGTTGCAAGGTTGGGTGAAAGGCAAGTGGTAGAGTGGGATGCCAGAGGAAAGTCACGCACACCGGCAGACGGAAAACTGAATGCGGAAATGAAACGGATGAAGAAAAAGTGGGCGAAAAAATAATCGGTTTCACAATCAGGCCGCGCATCTGGCAAAGTGCAGTGGCAAGGTCCTGTTGCGGTAAATTCACGAATTGATTTGACAGGAACATCGTCCCCCGGTATCATCAATGCAGGGTTCGCGAATTGGGTAAGAAAATCCCGAAAACCAACGCCGTTCGTATCCTGGATCGGCTCGGAATATCCTACGAAACCCTGGCTTACGAAGTGGATGACAGCAACCTCGGAGCCGAAGTCGCCGCATCCAAACTTGGCCTTCCGGCAGGGAGAGTATTCAAGACCCTGGTAGCCAGAACATCCCCGAGGGATGTTGTCATGGCGTGCATACCTGCCAGCGCCGAACTGGATCTCAAGGCGCTGGGTGCCGCAGCAGGTGCGAAACGGGCGGAAATGGTTCAGCTCAACGAGATACACACTCTTACAGGATATGTACGTGGCGGCGTCTCACCCCTGGGCGCCAGAAAGTCGTTCCCCGTATTTATAGACCGCTGTGCACAGAACTGGCCAACCATTTCTGTGAGCGCGGGCCTCCGCGGTCATCAGATCCTGCTTTCAGCACAAGATCTCCTGAAGGCCACCGGGGGGTCCATCGAAAGCCTCTCACGTCCTGAAACTGTAGATTAAGCCCAAAAGGAACACGCGATGCCCAATCCACGCGTTACAATCCTTGGTGGGGGAAACACGGCATTTGCCGTTGCCGCAAACCTCTCCCTTCGAGATGTCGATGTTACGCTGTATGAAATACCCAGTTTCGAAAGTGCACTCGAACCTATTCTCGAACTGAGCATAATAAACCTCCTGGGTGTCGGTGAAAAGGGCCCTGCGCGGATCCATCGGCTTACCACCAACATCCAGGAAGCTCTGGATGCGTCGGATCTCATTCTGCTGATCGTACCCGCTTACGCACATCGGACCTTCGCCGAAGTGTGCGCGCCCCATCTAACCCCTGGCAAAACGGTTGTTGCGATGCCGGGCACGCTCGGCTCACTCGAATGGGCGCAGATCCTGAGAGAAGCTGGCACGGAAGGGGTTACACTCGCAGAGGTCGATACCGCGCCCTATGTTTGTCGGAAAACGGCACCGGATACGGCAACCATCTGGGGAATCGTCACCGGCCTGGGGTTGGGGGTTCTCCCGTCTTCAGACACGGAGCGTGTGCGCGAAATGCTCGAACCATTGTTTCCGGGCGTCACTTGCTATCCCGACGTGATGGCAGCCGGGCTCGCCGCTATGAATCCGGTAGTACATCCAGCGGGCGTCTTGATGAACGCCGGACGTGTCGAATATTCCCATGGTGAGTTTCACTTCTATGAAGAAGGGGTAACGCCTTCTGTTGCCCGGGTTATCATGCAGGTCGATGCCGAACGAAGAGCCATTGCCGTTGCTTTGGGATACGATCTGATTCCGGCCAATGAGGCGTTTCACAGGGCGGGATTCGGACCGCAAGGAGATCTCTGGTCAGCCATCAACGGCAGCTATATGCTGACCCGGCTCAAGGCGCCGGGCACCCTGGAGTCCCGGTGGTTAACGGAAGACATTCCTTATGGACTGGCCTCGTGGCATTCTGTCGGTGCCCAGTATGGTATCGATGCCCCAACCATGAGAGGGCTTGTTGACATCGGTTCGGTCGTAATGGGTTTCGACGGTTGGACATCCGGTCGTGGTGTTAAAGAACTGGGTATCGAAAACATGGATCAGGCAACCCTGGCTGGGTACCTGAAAACCGCAAGGGTCTCCTGACGGTGGGAAACCAAACCGAATCGGAGCCTTCGTCTCAATCTGGCGACACACCACGCCCACTATCCCATAGCCAAACTTCCCGAACGCTGCGGGCATTCATAATCAGCAGCAGTCTTTGGGGAGCCTGGGCACGAATGGTGGGAATCGGCACCGCGGTGTTCACGGGTTACGCCCTGTGGTTGGGCGCCACCGAGTCGGAAGTCGCCTATTTCGTATCCATCGCCTACTTCACCAGCCTCGCGCAAATCGTCTCCTCCGTCTTTGTCACACGAATCAAAAACAAAAGAGCCTTCATCTTCACGATAGGCTTTGTTGAAATCCTCCTTCGGTCCAGCCTCGTTCTCATACCCTTGTTCCTTGACTCCGGCCGCATATTTACCCTCGGTGTATTGCTTGCAATGGGCCTCACTTGCGGTCAGCTGATCTCACCCATTTTCAGCGAATGGCTTTCTACGACGATCCCGGCGGATATTCGGGGTCGTTTCACCGGACGCCAGATGATCGCCCAGCTTGCAACCGGCATCATCGCTTCGTACGTGGTAGGATGGTATCTCGATCTTTTCTCCGAAAGTGAAAGGTATACAGGTTTCCTTACGGTTTTTATCAGCGCCATCATCCTGGGCGCCGGCGGATATCTGAACCTGATGCGAGTGCCTTTTTCTCGCACCGTAGACACGAGTTCCATTGGAAACTTGTTCGAACCATTCCACAACAGGAGATTCAGAAATCTGCTGTTCTATTTCATGTCCTGGAACTTCGCACTGGGTCTGGCCAACCCCTTTTACAGTGTATTCATGATCCAGAATCTCGGCATCAGCTACACGACTGTTGCCATCTTGAACAGTCTCTTCATGGCCGCAATGGTCGTGGGTAACCGGGTCTGGGGTGCACTCGTGGACCGCTTCGGAAGCAAACCGATCCTTCAGGTCCTGGTGTTGCCTGTTGCCCTGGTTCCTGTACTCTGGACCTTCAACAGTCCAGAAAACTACACTTTCATTCCCATTGCGATGATCGTGAATGGCCTCTTCCAGGGCGGCGTATGGGTGTCCGTCAATCCCTTGTTGTACAGCACCCTGCCCGAAGGTCGTTCCCGGACCTCTTACTTCGCAACATGGTCCTGCTCATTTCAACTGGCCTTTGCGATCGCACCAGTTATCGGGGGAGTGCTGGCGCAAATGCTGGCGCCGGTGAGCTTCGAGCTGATGGGATTTCAAGTGGGAAATCTGCAAATTATTTTTCTCATCAGCGCCGGATGCATGGTCATGCCGGGTTTCTTCCTGAGAAAGGTAAGCGATTCCAAAGGCACAACGCCGCGGCAGCTTTTCACTCAGGTGGGTAAGGGGAATCTGCTTGGGTATCTCTACAGTTCATTTTCATATGACCGAACCGACAGCGCCTCCACCCGTGCCATCGCCGCGCGTCGAATGGGCAGATCCAAAAGTCCAATGGCACTCGAGCGACTCATCCTCGCGCTTGAAGATGCCAGCCCGGAGGTGCGTCGCCAGGCCGCACAGGGACTGGGTGAAGCCAGAGCTCCCGAGGCTGTATCCCATCTGGTCGATGAACTTGCCGACGAAGAATCCGATATTCGGAGCGAAGCCGCCGAGGCCCTTGGTAAAATTGGGGACCAGCGAGTTCTGGATCCCTTGATCAACGCCCTGAATGACCCGGACAATCGGGTCCAGATCAGCGCAATCCGGGCGCTTTCGGAAATGGGAGGCGAAGAAGCCAATGAACTCCTGTTCTGGAAGTTTGCGGACGGATTCGACCGAACCACGTTTCCTACGCTTTCAGATGTCCTGGGCAGGGCCCGCGACCTTCGGATGGTTCGACCCACCCTCAAGTGGATCGATAATTTTCGCTCACCTGCGATCAGACTGCAACTGCTGAACAGTGTCTGCCGAGCTCTCGGAGCGAGACGCAGGTTCTATCGGCTGGTCTATCAGGATGATCTCGCACGTGCAGACCAGATGGCTGAAATGATCAGGCGTACACAGCGGGTTTTCAAACGTTCACGGATATTGGAGCCGGACACACACGCTCGAATACTGCAGGACCTTGCGGAGATAAGGCGGGCATTCGATTCCGGCGAATCCGACAGTTTAAGCAACACGGTCGTCACTTTGGCCGAAAATCTGCAGACTCAGGTGGGCGAAAGAGCGGTCACCGCTCTGGGTGGTGATGCCGCTTCCCGGATCGGTGCTGCAATTCTCGCAATCCGGATATTCTCGAAACGAGATCAGAAAGACGATCCGCCTGGAGCCGGAGACATTTTTCCTGTAGTTTGTCTGTGGTGCCTGGGCGATGCGTTCGATTCCGTCTGCTAAGGTACCCAGCACGATGCGAGGTAATTTTGCCATCAAGATCGAACAGAAGAACGGATCAGAGCCGACGCACCGGCCAGGCCAGGAGAACCGCCAGCGACCGAAGAACCGAGGACGAGAGACGTGCAGATGAAGGCAGAGCGGGCACAGGACCGGAAATCGAGCAGGACAGTCGTAAGGGCGAGGAACGTCGTTCAGACTCCGATCGAAGAGGAATCGAAAACCGTCGGTCTGGTGATAGAAGAGAGACTGCGAATCGAAGATCCGGAGATAAACGGAGAACAGAATCGGAGCGAAGATCAGGCCCGGATCGGCGTATTCGGCAAACGGAAATCGATCACGATGACCACCGGAAGCCGCAGGAGCGCAGAGAGAAACAGCGCAGAGGTGAACGAGAGGAAGTCGTCCCAATCACAGATTGGGAACCACCGGAGGAGGAGGGGAAACGGGTTCAGGAGAAACGTAGCTTTATCCTGATCGCGGGTGTCGTTGGAATTGCAGCACTACTCCCCGCAATCTTTGTCAGCCTGTATCTCACCAATGTCACAGTAAAGCCGAAACCCGTCCCGGAGACCCCATCACCCGGGATAGTCTCACCTGGCGGGGACATTCCTGAACAAGAACCGGCGAACATTCCCGTCGAGTCGCTCGTTGAAACCGAAAGCGAGCCACCCGAACCTGGTAAGGTTCGCACCCTTAGTCAGGATATCCTGAAAATCTCGCCGCACATCTACAGCCACGTTAAACTGACCCTCCTTAGCGGTACGACAATCGATGAAACTGGCCAGTCGCATAGAGATTTATCCACCATGTCGGTGGAAACCATCGAAATCTCCATCAAGTCAGCGCATTGGGACAGCCTCGATAGCAATCAGAAAGTCCACCTGCTGCATCAAACATTCCGTCTGTTGAACGCGAAATACCCCGACGTGACGAAATTCATAGAACTCGGGTTTGACGATGAACGTAAGGATCTGAGATTCAGATTCGATGAGTTGTCCATACAGAAAAACCCCCGGGGCTAACTGCCCACAGGGGTCATCCGCTTTAAGATGCGATGGAAAGATCTACAAGGTTCTGATTCTCAGGTCTTTGAACCAAAGCCTTCCGCCGTGATCCTGCAGGCCGATATATCCCGGCTCTACCATCTCTCGATAAGCCCGGTTGAATTTGTTCGGCGTCCCATCCGGGTTCTCGCCCGGTGTCGTCCACCGATTCAAATCCATATCCACGATCTGCTCCCCGTTCATCGTCACCCGAATGACATGGTCCTTCGCTATCAATTCCAGGGTGTTCCATTCTCCCGGTAGTTTGCAGACATTTCGTGTCGGCGCCTCAAGATCATAGACAGCGCCACTGCAGTGAGTGGTTGCCGGATCCACACTGTAAGTATCCAGAATCTGGATCTCTATACCGGTCTGCACTGGATCCTCCAGATCTGTCCACCTGAAAAATACACCGCTGTTTGCCTTTTCCACGTGCTTGAACGAAAGCTGAAGTTCGAAGTTCTTGAACTGACGGTCGGTCAGGTAGAGATATCCCCCTTTTTCTGCCTTGCAAAGTATACATCCGTCCTCTGCCGTCCAACCTTCGGCATTTCCTGTAGCAGCCCATCCATCGAGTGACCTGCCGTCGAACAGGGATTCCCATCTCGCCGCATTTTCGGTATCGCCCAATTTCTTCCCCTTTCTCGATCCCTGCTGTCCATTGTCACAGAAATCGACACACCCACGTGTAACGCTTCTTTCAATCGCTACGGGATGCGTACCGCCTCGCCCGTTTCTGCAGACTCGTAAATGGCATCGGTAATCTGTTGAATCACCAGGGCATTCTCAAGACTCGTCCTGGGGGGTCTGCCCTCTCGGATCGCAGATGCGAAGTCATCCACAAGGCCGTCTCGCGTAGCGTCCCACTGGTCTTCGCCTTCCCAGATCGTCTCGGTAACCACACCCGCTTCGGAATCCGCTTTGTTGTAGACGATCGTATTCTCCCCGCCAGGGCGCATCTGTAATTCCAGTGAACCCTCCGTGCCCACGATCTTCCACGCTCGCTCCAGCCTTGCGGCAACCATTTCGCCCCGTTCGAACTGAATGACCGTTCCACCCGCGCACCTCACGTGAGCCGCCAGGTGCGTTTCAGCATCCGAGTCCGGCGCTGCCATCGCGCTGAATTTGGGCGGCACCGTCCAGGTTTGACCCAATACCATTTTTGGCTTTAGTGTCCATCCTGTGATGCCCAGCAAATAGTCGAGGTCATAGCACCCCCAGTTGGACATGATGCCGCCGCCGTTCAGCGCCTTCTTCAATCGCCACTCCGGAGGAGATGTGGCTGGCGGCCCAGTTCCCGGCCGAAGGGCTCTGCAATGAATCACGCGCAGGGCACCCAGAACACCGGTAGCAATAAAATCAGTCACAACGCCTGCCGACTCCGGGAACCGGAAACGTGACGAACAGCATCCACCAACAAGATCGCCGCGTGAATCGATGAGGGATTGTACCTCCCCTGCGTACATGGCCACCGGTTTCTCCGTCAAAACGTGCTTCCCTGCCCCAAACGCCTTCAGGCCTAGATTTGCCCTGACGCAAGCCGGCATGGCTAGGATCACAGCCTCCACATCAGCGTCCCCGATCAGGTCTTCTCCTTCTCTGTACACTTTCGGTATACCATGTTTTGCGGCCAACGGCTTCGCCACTTCTTCTCTGAGATCGGCTATCGCAACCAGATCCGTCAACTCCGATTTTGAGGCCGCCTCGATGTGCGAGGAACCGATTACACCACATCCGATTATCCCGAGTCTCACTGGCTTCATCCCTGCTCCTTTCCCCGTGTTGATCGACCTCGCATCCGCTCTACCTGCTTTTTAAGTCGCACGACTCAGCGAACGATTTCTGTTCTAATCAGCTATCCATCGTACCAATAGAATTTATCTTCCCCTACCTGTTATCTTTACCAGACTGATCACGGTCTCACTGTCCGAACCTGAAATCTCGTGAACCAGTTCCATTGTCACTTCTTTCTTCCTGATCTCGTCCAGTTCAGCAGGCCTCGCCACAACAAGACACGATCCCCGATTCAGCCTTAAGTCTGAAATGTTTAGTGTAAAATACTTGTCCAGATTAGAACTTGTGTACATCCACAGATTCTCTCTCGCAGACCGATCCAGAGTCTGGTAAGTATGAGGTAAATAACGCGTGTAGAAGACAACGAAAATGTAGGCCGGAAAGAAATGGGGACTGTCGCTGAAAATCACGCACTTGATTGGACTCTCCTGGGCAAATGAAACCGTTTCCTTCATTCCATATTGCCACCAGATCGCACCATAACCTGGATATGCCGTGAAATACAACTTGCTGAACCACACCGCACTCGCCAGGAGGACCACCGTACTCGCAACACGATACATCCTGGCAAACCTCGGCTTGTGGATCAGTTCACCCAGATACACCAGACCGTATCCGGACAGCAGAGCGAACAAGGGCGCACCCATAATCGAACGTATCGCGTGGGTCGGCTCCGTCAATGCAGCAGGAATCGGATAAAGCGCCAGCCACAGCCATCAGACACGATCCTCTTTCCTCCTCGACCGGGCCATACCTACAATGCCCGCAATCACCGTCACCAACTCGATGTAATGGAGCTGACCCATCTGCAGGATACTGTGGCGCAGATTCGCATCACCGCGGTAGAACAGATATCCAGGACTCAGATACGACAAATAGTTCGCTACAATTTCCAGCGCATCAGTCGTCAGCGTCGACCGTGCTCGCGTCAAACCCTCAGGGGATATCCAGAAACTGAACAGCGGCACGAGAATGCACAGAAAGACCACACATGGCAGCACCAGCCAGCGACGCAATGCCCACAACTCGCGCCAGTGCAGGATGGCCGCACCTGCAAGAAACAGCGGAACGAACACCCGGGCAGAGTTGTACGTGTGCAGGCTAATGCCGAACAGGAACGCACTCAGCACCAGCAGCCGGGGCCGTTGCATGCCCCGGTAGAAATACAACGTACCCCAGCAGAAAAACAGAGGCAGCAGAATCGCCCGTACCGCCCATCGGCTGAACTGGATATGCCACGGACTGATCGCCAGAAACAACGCCGCCAGCAATGCAACACGAACACCGAACCGATCCCGCACCAGACTGAAAAACACCCACACCGTCAGGATGCCCGCAAGCGACGCCGGCAGGCGAGTCGCAAACTCGGTCAGACCGAATACAGCCACGAACGGGATCGTCAAATATCGATAAAGCGACTCGTCATAGTCACCAAAGGAACGAGAGAACAGGGGGAGAAACTCACCGTACTGATCACGTCCCGTCTCCAGCATCGAATACGCATCATAACCGATCGACACCTCGTCTGCATGAAATCCATTGGGCACACCCGTCAGATCCCACAGACGCAGCACCCCCGCGAGGGCTAGGATCAGAAGCAACATCGAACGAGAATCGGTAAACCGATCCAATGTCATCCGCCGACTCAAGACGTTCCTCCGGCGTACCTGTTGTTTTTTTCAATGGAAATGATGAAGAGACCTTCGATCATCCCGCCTCGTAGTAACACTTGAGACATTCATCCATGACGCACGCAGTCCGGGAGCCGCTCTCCCCCGTAGATTCACACACGCCTTTTCCTGCCAGTTGGTCGACGATGGACTGGATCAGAGGTTGGTGAACGTGCGGCGGATTCCGGAACGCTTCGGTTTCGGTACCGCCGCTGCGAATAATCTTAATGTCTCCATCGGTGAAGACCGGGGTCTGAATCTCGCCTTCCGAACCAGTAAGGGTGATCCTGTCTTCGGATCGATTGGCGTTGAAATTCCAAATTCCCGTGCCGACAGTGCCATTTTCGAACGCGAAGCCAGCGCCTGTCACATCCTCCGCCTTGTAAGTGCCTCCTGTGTTCACGGAAAATCCGCCGACCGACTTGATGGGACCAACGAGAAAGTCGAGCAGATCGAGCCCGTGAGAACCCAGATCCAGGAACAGACCTCCACCGGATATCTTTGGATCATATCTCCATCCGTTCACAATCTCGCCTTTATCCAACTTTCCATACTGAACGATGTGGACCGAACTCAGCGTCCCTATGGTGTCGGCTTTGAGGAGTTCGCGTACTCTCAAAAAGCGTGGGAGCACTCTCCTGTAGTACGCCACAAAAAGAGGGAGCCCTTTGGATTTGAATACCTGAACCATCTCCTGGCATTCTCCATGATTCAGCGCCATCGGCTTTTCCACCAGACATGGCTTGCCCGCTTCCGCCGCCTTCGAAGTCAGTTCAAGATGAGATGAGGGTGGTGTTGCTATATACACAGCGTCCACATCCGGATCCTGAATCAACTCATCGGCGCTTCCGTAGAAACGGGGAACGCCGTGGCGTCGTGCATAGTCCTCGGCAAGTGCGACATCCCTGCGCATCACGGCAACAAGCTCCGAGCCTTCCGCTTTGCTGAAACCTGGGCCACTCTTTACCTCGCATACATTGCCGCAGCCAACAATACCCCATCGAACAATTCGCATCTGCATAAAGGAATTCCTCTCCAAAAGGAACGTTATCAAGGGTTTCGAAAGTCGAGGTTAAGGATTCGCGCAATCCTTACCAGATCATCTGGACCAATCACATCCTGGTATCGATCCAGCAAAAACAGGGTTTCATCATCAAATCCAGGATCATCCGAAAATGTTACATCATCGGGAACAATTCTCAACATATACTCGCTCAGGAGGGCATTCCCGGGTGTAAGCCCGGAATCGACCGGGTTGAATACCGCAGCCAGGCTCGCAAAGGTACTCCCACCTGGGAAAACCTCTCCAGCAGAAATCTGTTGTATCCCGATATTTGGAAACCCAGCTGAACCGGAATTGAGTCTGGCGAGCATCTGGGTATTGATCCTTCGGGCGAGTTCAGTTCCGGAGCGGGAAGCAGAGGAATCGGTCAGCGCCTGCCGCATCGCTACGAGAGACAGAATCGCAGAACCCGCGATCTCCTCCTCCCTTCCCGTAAATTGATCCTCCTGCAGCGCCAATCGGGCAAAAACAGGCCCGAACAGGGAGAAGTGTTCGCTCTTGTAATTGTTATCTACAACCGCACCCCTGTCACCGAATACGCTGGCCTGAACTTCCGCATAGTCGCCCGAACTGACCGTTCCGAAATCTACGAACTGAATCGGACCAGAGAGGATGGCCTGTATCGCACCTTCACAGAAGGTACCGGAAAGAGAGATCAGACCAGCGCGCAGGACCGGATTGGGAACTCTGGATAAAGCACTATTGTCGAACACCTCCATAGCGCTCGTCAGTCGGATCTCTCCGGTTGCATCATCCAAAAATCGCTTTTCCAGGAAACCCCGAAGGGCTGATCTCACGCTTGGCTCGTCAGGTTCAGGACCCTGGGCAGCTGCAAGTGGTGCGCCACCGGCGTAGGCTCCCAGTGTAAACAGGTTCACGTCCGTGGGTTTGAATGGGCGAAGCCCGAGCGTTGCCCACTCCGCACTCAGATCAGAAGCAAGTGTCAACTCACCACTCGGCGTCCTGTAGAATCCGGCCAGAGCGAATTTCCATGGAGACAACCTCAGAACACTGCCATTGCTGATCAAACCGCCCACCTTCAGATTCAACGGCGGCTGAATGCTCTGCAGTTCCAGTTCCCGTAGTACGGGTTCGCCGGAACCCAGGTCGATCACCCTGGCAAAAACCGATACCGTAGATGGGCCTGGAATCCCGCTCAGACTCCGAACTGCTGTCGAGAACGAAATGTGAATCCTTGTAGCGTTTTCAGGTACACCACCTGTGACAACCTGCCCAGTTTCTGTCACCGAAGCGACTTTCTTGAGATCTACACAGATCCGTTTTCCAAAATCCGATGCAAACAGAAGGAAATCAGAGAAGGTAATCGTCCGGTCATCGTCAAGATCCCACACTGTGAGAAACTCGCCGTCATACAGAGGATTGTTGATGAATGCCAGTTCGAGAAAATCCTCGAAGTCAGCTACACATGGTGTTTGTGGAACCACGCCGTAGGCGAAGCGTCTCTCTTCAGCTGCCGTCGGACTCACAACAAACAGATATACCGAAAGGATCCGCAGAAGTGTTCTCATATTCTCTTATCGCCTGAATTGAAGATCGAATCATTGGCAGGGCTCCACCTTCCTTACCATTCTCCCATCGTGCCAATCTTGTCCAAATGTTGGACATCTCCCCAGCAAACCACATCCCACGTTTCAACGCCAATTCGGAAGGTGTTCAGACTTGCATTGTACAGTTTGAAATCGCGTGGCTCGTCCAGCGGTATCTCGTTGGCGAAACGATACAGGTCATCCAGCACGCCGCCGTGAGACACCACCAGAATCTTCGCCCCCTCGTAACGCGAGGCCAGATCATTTATGCAATCAATGGACCTCTCAAATCTCTGGCGAATGCTCTCGCCTCCGGGAATCAGATAACCCGGATTCTCTTTTCGAAAAGCCGTATAAGCTTCCGGATACCGTAAGGCTGCGTCTTCACTCGCCAAACCTTCCAGAACACCCAGTTTCCACTCCCGCAGCCGCGAGTCTTTAAAAATCTCCTGACCCGTCACCCTCGAAATCGCCTCGGCAGTGTCCATCGCCCGTCGCAAATCGCTCGAGTAGAACGCCTCGTACGCTTCTCCCCGGAGTCTGCTTGCGAGCGCCTCCGCCTGCCGAAGCCCTCGCTCGTTCAACCCCACGGGCTGGTGTCCCTGGATGCGGCCCTCCGCATTCCACTGGGTCTCACCGTGACGCACGACTGTGACAACTGTGTCCATCGATCCTCATCTGTTGAAAATTCAATCGCTTCATGGATAACGGACCCCATGATAAATCATTCGATCGCTTTTAACAAACTCTGTCGGGAACCAGAATGCTGCAAGAATTGCTGGATTTGATTAGTCCCAACGTGTACCTTTGGATTCTCCATTCACCAGATGCTTAGGGGCTACATAAATGCATAAGATACTCATTATCGGGGTTGGATCGATTGGCGAGCGCCATCTGAGATGCTTCCAGACCACTGGCAGAGCTGAGCTTTCCCTGGTTGAAATCGACCCGGACCTGCGTCACCGCATTGCCATAAAGTACGGCATACAGAAGACCTACGACAGTGTGCAGGCGGCTATGGCATTTGATTGCGATGCCACAGTTGTCGCAACCCCCGCCCATACCCATATAGAAATAGCGATCGCCTTGGCAAATGCAGGCATTCATCTTCTGATCGAGAAGCCGCTCAGTACCGGCCTCGATCGGGTCGATGAATTGCAGCAGACGGTCAAAAGAAACCACCTGGTCGCAATGGTAGCCTACATTCACAGATCCAATCCTGCACTGGCAAGCATGAAAGCCGCCATCGACAGCGGTCGCTTCGGTAAACCCGTCCAGCTCATCTCTTGTTCAGGG
>CAVOEZ010000030.1:0-13292 GCA_963694355.1 Latescibacteria bacterium UBA2968
CAAGGGAAGTGATTCCCGAAATGACAGTTCACGAGGTCAATGACTATCTCTTGGGAGGGGAACGTCCGGCCCTGCTGGATGTGCGGGGGCTAGATGAATGGGAAATGGGTCACCTGAAAGGTGCGGTCCACATCGCACGGGGCAATCTGGAACTGGAGGTGGAGGACAAACTGGCCGACAAGTCCGGGGAAGTGGTGGTGTACTGCGCTGGAGGGGTTCGGTCCCTTCTTGCAGGTCAGAGACTCAAAGATTTAGGGTACGAGCGGGTCATTTCCATGGACGGCGGGTTTGATGACTGGGAGGAGGCCGGTTTGCCGCTTGATCGCCCGCCTTCTCCCGAAGAAGATGAAGATCTGAGTCACCCGGACCTCCTGGAAACAGAGATCGAGCATCTCGAGGCGATGGTAAGAAAACGCAAGGATCAATTGACCCGCGCTCGGGATCAACAGAACCAGAATTGAAGGGTGAATTTGTCCTTGCGTCCTATTGCCAATCTGTATATATTTCTGTTAAATTTAGCACTCAAACAGGAAGAGTGCTAACATGGGCTTGTAAGTATAAAGAAATCAATATTTAATCTTCAACAAGGAGAAATATTTATGACCGTGAAACCTCTTTCGGACAGGGTGCTGCTTCGTCGGATCGAAGCTGATGAGCAGATCAAGGGTGGCATCATTATTCCGGATACGGCCAAGGAGAAACCTCTCGAGGCAGAGGTGATCGCTGTTGGGCCCGGAAAGCCGGACAAATCCGGAAATCCAATTCCCGTGAATGTGAAGATCGGGAATCGGGTGCTGATTGGGCAGTATGCCGGAACCGAAGTCGAGGTGGACGGCGACGACTATGTAATTGCCTCGGAAGACGATATCCTGGGCATCCTGTCCTAGGGAACTGACCCGGAAAGACGAACCCGCGAATCCAACAAGCTGAGAAGGAGGAAGCAATGCCAGCCAAGCAAATAAGTTTCGGAATCGAGGCCCGTGCCAAGGTATTGAAGGGTGTGACGATTCTGAGCAAAGCAGTGAAGGCCACGCTGGGTCCCAGAGGCAGAAACGTGGTAATCGGAAAGAAGTGGGGTTCGCCCACCGTGACCAAAGATGGTGTAACGGTAGCCAAAGAAATCGAACTGGAAGACCCATACGAAAATATGGGCGCCCAGATGGTAAAGGAGGTCGCTTCCAAGACTTCCGATGTTGCGGGTGACGGAACCACATCGGCCACCGTTCTGACCGAGGCGATCTTCAAAGAGGGCTTGCGGAATGTAACCGCCGGCGCCAATCCGATGGACATCAAACGGGGGATCGATCACGGTGTTCAAGCCGTAGTTGCCGAGCTCCGGGCGCAGAGCCGAGCGGTAAAGGGACGAAAAGAAATTGCCCAGGTAGCGTCCGTTTCCGCGAATAACGACCCGAGTATCGGCGAGATCATTGCAGACGCGATGGAGAAGGTGGGAAAAGACGGTACGATCACAGTCGAGGAAGCCAAGAGCATCGATACGACCCTTGACGTTGTGGAAGGAATGCAGTTCGATCGTGGATATCTTTCGCCATATTTCGTAACGGATTCCGATAGTATGGAAGCTATCCTGGAAGACGCTTACGTCTTGATCCACGAGAAGAAGCTGTCCAGTATGAAAGACATGCTTCCCCTCCTTGAGAAGGTCGCCCAAACGGGTAAATCTCTGCTCGTTTTGGCAGAGGATGTGGAAGGAGAGGCACTGGCGACATTTGTGGTGAACAAGGTGCGGGGCACGATTAAGGCTGCAGCTGTGAAAGCTCCTGGTTATGGCGACCGACGCGCCGAGATGCTAGCCGATATCGCCATACTCACAGGCGGTCGGGTCATCACTGAAGATTTAGGCATCAAGCTCGAAAATGTACAGCTGGATGACCTGGGAACGTGCAAGCGTGTTGTGATCGACAAGGACAACACGACCATGGTCGAAGGTGGTGGATCTTCTGCCGACATACAGGGCAGGGTCTCGCAGATCCGCAATCAGATCGAAGAGACCACCTCAGACTACGACCGGGAGAAGCTGCAGGAGCGTCTCGCAAAGCTTGCGGGCGGCGTTGCGGTGGTTAATGTCGGGGCAGCCACAGAGACTGAAATGAAGGAAAAGAAGGCTCGCGTGGAGGACGCACTTCAGGCAACACGAGCCGCGGTTGAGGAAGGGGTTGTGCCAGGTGGTGGAGTTGCCCTGGTGCGCAGCATTGCCGGACTGGATAAGGCTCGTGGGCAGGTTCGAGGTGACCGGAAGACCGGAGTGGAAATCCTCAGACGTGCGCTTGAGGAGCCCATGCGAAAGATTGCAGATAATGCGGGCATGGAGGGAAGTCTGGTTGTCCAGAAGGTTCTGGAGGGCAGCGGAAGCTTCGGGTACAATGCCCTTACGGATACCTATGGGGATCTCATCAAAATGGGTATATCCGATCCCACAAAAGTTGTAAGATCGTCAATAGAAAATGCCGCGAGCATTGCGGGGCTCATGTTGACCACCGAGACTCTGGTTACGGAACTTCCGGAGGAAGACAACGCCCCCGCCGGCGGCCACGATCACGGCCACGGTCATCATTAAAAGAACGGGAATCCGGGCTTCGAAGGGGTCGGTCAGTTTTGGCCGACCCCTTTTTGTGTGGTTGTAATTCGAAGCTCTTGTTATATTATAGGTGCAGTTCGGGTGCGAGCCTGTAATGCGATGTTGTTGCAAAGGAAAAGGGGATATTCGAAGGGGGGGGAAATGGAAGCGAATTCAGGTGCTGCACTGGACGATGGTGACGGCGCGACGGGAGAAGAATTGATGGCGACTGAGAGTGAAGGGGTGGGAACCGAGAATAAGGATGAAAAGGAGAAGCAGGCAGTGTCCAGCAGACCTGCCAAGCGCACGCGCCGCGCACCAGCCAAGAAAAGGACTGCGAAAAAGGCGGCCAGTTCTGATGCTGATGAGAAGCCGGCCAAAAAGGCAACTCGAAAAAAGGTCGTAAAGGTTTCCGAGAAAAAGGTGGTTTCCTCCAGACCCAGGCAGCGGGCGACCAGGAAAAGCGCAGTTGAGGAAGATGAGAAAAAAACAGTCGCATCCGTGGTTGAGGCTCCTGAGGCTTCCTCCGAGGCGCCGGAGGCTCCGCGTGAAGAGCCTACAAAGTCGGCCCCAGAAGAGCAGGAATCGGCTCCGCGGTGGGGCAGAAGTCAGCGAAGACAAGCGCCGCCAAGGATCGTTACCGCAGAAACAGCAGCCGAGCTTGTTCTGGAATCCACTTCGCGCGTTCCAGCTGCTGCTCCAGCGACAACCGAGCCGGATACCGCTCCGGCTCCCGAGCCCCAGAAAACGGAGGCGGTCACAGAGACGCAGACTGCCGCTACCACTGGTTCTGGAGACGAAGACAGTCAGACAGGTTCGGAAGGCGGACGGGGAAGAGGACGCGGCAGAACAAGACGCCGAAGGCCCGGGTCCAGATCTACCACTCGACAGGATGCACCAACGCCTACTCCTTCTGCTGAGGAACCCCAAACCGCGATGGGGATCCTTGAAGAAACCTGGTCCGAAGACAGGGCGAGGAAGATCATGAGTGAAGGGTTCCTTGTGAGTCTCGCCGCACCTCTTAAATCGAGCGAGGAGATTCCTGGCCTGGATGCCGATGTTCTGGCAGATCGGCTCCGAGTGGTGCGCCGGGTTCTTGCCGACGAATGTATGGTTGAGGATGACGTTACCGATGTGATGATGCTTGATATGGTCATGAACGCGCTGGCAGACAGGATCGAGGTCTACCGACTGACCGCCGATGGTACGGGCGCTGAGCATTTGGAACGTATACTGGAATTACGATACAAGGCGGATCGAAGGTTGATAGAGACTGTTACAGCACTGAAGAACACATAGGTCGTTTTCATAATTCGTGTAGATCCAGAGCTCGCCTTTTCAAGGCGAGCTCTTTTTAAATATAGGGCATCGGGTCTTCCAGGCCATTCGCTGCGAATGCCGCCATTCGTTCGGCACACGCATTGCATTTCCCACACGCAGGTCGAACGCCTTCATAACAAGTATGTGTTTCCCCGTATGGAACACCCAGTTCAGTGCCGATGGTCACCAGTTCCTTTTTCCATTTTTCCACAAACGGCGTATGTATTCTAAATTGTACGGCTCGCGTCGCGCCCAGTTGAAGTGCGGTCTCTAGCGCGTCATAGAATTCACGACGGCAGTCCCTGTAGGCTTCGTGGTCGTCCCGGACCGGAGAGAGAAAGATATCGTAAATACCCTGTGTCTCCGCGAACGCTGCGGAAAGTGTTACGAACAGCATATTTCGAAATGGCACCACGGTGTCAATCTGTCTCTCCTCGTTCGCGGAGGGGACAGCATATTTCGAATCTGTTAGGGGATTTCCGCCTACCTGTGTCAAATCCAGCCTGAGTACTTTGTGAGATCGAGCACCGCCACGTGTGGAAAGTGTTTCGCTACAAGCCAGTTCCAATCGATGGCGCTGGCCATAGTCGATGGCCACAGTGTGTATGTTCTCCCATCCGTTATGGCGCATCCACCACAACAGGGTAGTCGAATCCATTCCACCAGAAAGCAGGAGCAGGGCTTTGGAGGCTTCGGGCATCGCTGTGACCCCTCTTGGAAGTTGCTTATGGATATATCGCAAAAAGGGGGAAGCCGGTTCTGGCTTCCCCCTCTTCCCATACTAAAGGAATGGTTATTTCTTTTCCAGCAAACTGTCCACCACCGCCGGGTCGGCAAGTGTAGAGGTATCGCCCAGATCGTCGGTATCGTCCGATGCGATTTTTCTCAAGATCCTGCGCATAATCTTGCCGGATCGGGTCTTGGGTAACCCCGGCGCCCAGTGGATCACATCGGGCGTTGCTACAGGCCCGATCTGTTTTCTTACCCACTGCCGCAACTCGTTCTTCAGCTCATCGCTGTACTCCACGCCCACGTTCAGCGTCACATAGGCATAAATGCCCTGGCCTTTGATCTCGTGGGGGAACCCGACCACGGCCGACTCCGCCACCTTGGCGTGAGACACAAGAGCCGATTCCACTTCTGCGGTGCCCATGCGATGCCCGGAGACATTCAGGACGTCATCTACCCGCCCGGTAATCCAGTAGTATCCGTCTTCGTCTCTTTTGCAGCCGTCACCAGAGAAGTAATAGCCCTTGTATTGCTCGAAGTAGGTCTGCTCGAATCGTGCGTGATCACCATATATGGTGCGCATCTGGCCGGGCCACGGTTCGGAGATGGCCAGAACACCACTTACGTCGTTGCCTTCGATCACATTCCCTTTTTCCGGGTCCAGGATTGCTGGTTTTATCCCGAAGAAGGGAAGGGTTGCTGACCCCGGCTTTGTGGCCACCGCGCCCGGCAACGGCGTGATCAGGATTCCACCGGTCTCGGTTTGCCACCAGGTGTCCACTATCGGGCACTTTTCGTGTCCCACGAGTCTGTGATACCACATCCAGGCTTCGGGATTTATGGGTTCACCCACGGTGCCCAACAGCCGAAGACTGGACAGGTCGCAGTTTTTCGGCCACTCCTCTCCTTCTCTTGTAAGGGCACGGATGGCGGTAGGCGCAGTGTAAAACTGAGTTACCTTGTATTTATCGATGACCTGCCAGTACCGATCTGGTTTTGGGTATAGCGGTGTGCTTTCAAACATCACGGTTGTCGCCCCGTTTGCCAGCGGACCGTAAACGATGTAAGAGTGTCCTGTAACCCAGCCAATATCGGCTGCACAGAAATAGATGTCTCCATCGTGGTAATCAAAAACGTTCTTATGGGTAAATGCCGTGTAGACCATATACCCACCCACAGTATGCTGAACGCCTTTCGGTTTGCCCGTTGAACCGGATGTGTACAGAATATAGAGCGGGTCTTCCGAGTCCATCTCCTCGCAGGGGCAGTCAGGACTTGCCTCGGCCATTGCCTCGTGCCACCAGATGTCACGGCCATCCTGCATGCTACATTCAATTCCTTTGCGTTCACCCACCCGCTGAACCACAATACAGGTCTCAACTTTTTTTCCGTCCATCCGTTCGTCGGCATTGGCCATGGCTTCGTCGGCGGGCTGCTTTCTGGGCATAGGTCTGTCGCCACGATACATTCCATCTGTGGTGATCACGATCTGACAGGTGGAATCGACGATGCGATCCGCCAGCGCTTCGGCCGAAAACCCGCCGAAGACGATGCTGTGAATGGCCCCTATTCTGGCACAGGCAAGCATGGCAACGGCTAATTCGGGAACCATCGGCATATAAATGGAGACACGGTCTCCCTTTTTTACGCCACGCGACTTGAGCACATTGGCGCACCTGCAGACCTGGTCGTGCAACTCGGAATAGGTCAGCTTGGCGTCTTCACCGGGTTCATTCCCTTCCCAGATAATCGCGACCTGATCGCCTCGGGTATTCAGATGCCTGTCGAGGCAGTTGTAGGTGATATTGGTCTTTGCACCTTCGAACCATTTGATAAATATGGGTCCTTTGGTCATATCGTAATTGTATGAACGGACCTTATCCCACTTTTTGAACCAATGGAAATCCTCAGCCACCTCAGCCCAGAATGCCTCTGGATCGGTAACGGACGCCTCATACCGTGCTTGATATGCCTCGAGACTGTTTACGTGAGCCCTCTCCGTAAAATCTCCAGGCGGAACGAATTTTCCATCTACCTCCGTAACCATTTTTGTATCTGCACTCGCCGCCATCGGGAAATCCTTTCTTTCGTTTTGAGGTGCCCGCCTCCGGTGATGCCGGCGGGGGAACTCGCATTTGAGTAGTTTTGACTCGCAAAGGGCTGAACGCGTATAAGTATACTACTTCGAATATGGATGTCAAGCGGAGAAAGCGAGGCTTAAAAGACATCGAATTGTGTGTTTTTGAGATTGATTTGAATCTTCAAATATCCTTATATTATAAGAAGATAGCGTGATCTAAGAGACTGTATCACACGACCCGCCGGAAGCGTCTCAAGTTGCGCATTTTCAGATGCTGCCGCGGGTATCCGATTGCAGGGCGTTTTCGGGAACTTTTCAACCCCCAAAGGGTCTAAAACTCGTCCGTTGAAACAAAAGGTAGATATCTGTTCTGCCTCGAATCCGGACCTGTTCTATCCCAAGGGGAGGAGATATTATGCTTATGGTCAATTCCAATACCGGGCCCAGCGATCTGACAGATGTGGAAATTCTGGCTGATGTTGCGGGCGGGGATATTGACGCATACGGGAAGATTGTAAATCGATATAGAGGAAGGCTTTATAATTTTGTCTTCCGATTCGTCGGAGAGCGTGAAACAGCTGAAGATATCGTTCAGGAGACATTTCTCCGCGCCTTCCGAAAGCGGAAGGAATATCGTGCAATCGCCAATTTTTCTACCTGGCTGTTCACCATTGCTGGCAATCTGGCAAAAAGCGAACTCAGAAGACGGAAGCGCTGGAGGTTGTTTTCAGTCCACAAAGATGATGAAAATGACACCGGAATCGATCTGCCGGATGAGTCCTTCCGACCTGATACGGTGACCGAATCCAGCATTGCAGATGTGCAGATTCAGCAGGCGATTCTCTCGTTGCCGGAAAACTACAGGCAGGTTGTGCTTCTCAGAGACGTTGAGGGGCTTTCTTACCAGGAGATCGCCGAAATCAGCAAGTGTCCGGTAGGAACCGTGAAATCCAGGGTCAATCGGGCAAGGTTGAAGCTACAGCAGAAGCTAAAAAATGAAGGCCGCGACGTTGGACTGGACATTTAGACGTTCGAATATCAAGACTGGCCTGGATACTGATGAAGGGACCGAATTATGAAGTGCGGTGATTTTCAGGATCGTATTTCGAAATTTCTCGAGAATGAAGTGACCGAAAGGGAACGCGTGCAGATGGACCAGCACACCTCGGGTTGTCCGGATTGCGAAGCATCACTGGAAGAGGTGCGTTTGATGGCGGGCAGGTTGAGTCGACTGACTCGAGTACAGCCCTCTGTTGGATTCGATTTTGCACTGCGAAGTCGGCTGTTGTTGGAGGCTGCCGAGTCAGTACCTCTTTTGCGCAGGCTGCAGGAACTTTTCACCCCTGCCTTCCCGAAACTGGTCTGGTCTGTCGCCACTGTGGCCATTCTGGCGATTGCGGCTACGCTTTTCCTTGAAGATCAAGGTGGGAAGAATCTCGCCCAAAGGGATTCTGTGAAGCAGTTGACCATTGTTGCCCCTCCTGCAGCCCAGTCCTTTGCCAAAGACAGGCAGGGCGCACTTCGTCGTCTTTCACAGGAGGCATCCTATCCTATTTCCCAGCGTCTTTACAGTTCGCGTTCCGATTCGGTCAGCGCCCCAAAACGCAAACCGGTGGTCACACGGGGTGTGTCTGCGGAAATGAGAAAGGTTTCATTCCGATTCTGATCTGTATCCAAACATCACAAATGTGGAGGGGAAGGGAATCACCCAACCCATGAAGTTTGAATGCAATAAAATGGCTCGACTTCTTCTGATGTGCTTCACCGTTTTGGTTCTGTCACCTGCAGCCACCTGGTGCGGCGAGCAAAGTTTACTGAACAAAATAGAAGAAGAACGAGCCAATATTTTTGAAAAGAACCGGCCCAGCGTCGTTCGAATTCACACCATCTATTCCGATCCCGGAGTAGGAGACGGCATTCAGCTTGGCCGGGGATTCATGCACGGGACGGGTTTCGTTTTCGACCCCGATGGTTACATTCTTACCGTAGATAAGGCGGTGACCGGCGCCGAGGAAATCTGGGTTACCCTGGCATCGGGAATGCAACTCCGTGCGGAACTGGTTGCCAGTGATCCGGGTTCGGAAGTTGCTGTTATTCGTGTGGACGCAGGCGATCTCCAGGCCGTTAGAATTGGCAATTCGGATCGCGTTCGTGTCGGTCATTTCGCATTTATTCTGGGAAATACCTTCGGTAATCTGACGCCCTCATTCGGTTCAGCCCACGAAATCGACAAGGGCCAGGATTTAATGCACATCACGGCTCCAGTTCATCCGAGTTTTGGAGGCGCACCGGTGTTCTGCAGCACGGGTGAGGTTGTAGGAATGGTTTGGGCAGCACCAAATCCATGGACGGGTATGGATGAGAGTACGAGTTCGATTATGGCCTGGCAGGAGATTCCAACGACCGTATTCGTAGTGCCTGTTAACCGGGCCATCAGGATTGCCAGAAATCTTCTGGGTCGCGTCAAGGCCTATGGCTGGCTGGGTGTGGAAGGGCAGTTCGACGAGGGACTTGGTGGTTTCCAGGTGCAGAATGTGATGGGCAAGGGTCCAGCGGCACTCAGTGGGATCCAGCAAGGCGACCTGATCCTGTCTTTCCAGGGTGAAGTCATCTCGAGCGGGGAGCACCTTCGGAGTCTCGTTCTTTCCACGCTGCCAGGGACCCAGGTGCAGATGAAAATCAAGCGGGATGAAAAACCGGAGACCCCGAGTGTAGAGGTGGGTCGGATGCCGCCGGATTTACTGGCAGAGAACCGTTCGGTGATTGCACGACCTGTTTCAAGCCTGAATGTTTCTGGCTCCTCCGGCGAGCTGATGGTGCAGGAAGAGATTCAGATGCTGCGTCAGGAGGTCCAGAGACTTCAGCAGCAGCTTTTGATTCAACCCGGGCGGCTACCCACCCAGGGCAAATAACACAAAGAAACACGGGATTGCACCTAAAAAAAGGGGAGGCCTCAATAGGCCACCCCTTTTTCATATGGATCTGTGGTTTGTTCAGGCTTCCTGGGGAAGCACATCCGCTCGCAACCGATTCAGTGCCCGATCTTTGAGCTGCCGGACCCGCTCTCTGCTGATCTGAAAACGTTTCCCGACCTGCTCCAGGGATTGAGGCTGGTCGGATTTCAACCCGAAATACAGATCGAGGATCTCAGCTTCTCTGGGGGGCAGATTTCCCAAACTGTCCCACAGGCGTTGACGAAGTCTGGCGCGGTCAAGTCTTTCATCCGGACTGATGCTGTCATCTGCAAACGTATCGGCATAGACCGTATTCCCATCGTCGTAGACGGGGCTGTCCAGAGACAGAGCCGCCTGATTGGACTGAATGGCACGTCTGAGTCTTTTGGACGTCATCTGCGTTCTCTCCTCAACTTCATCAAGACCTGGCGATCTTCCCAGGGTCTGCGATAAAGCGCCAGAAACCCGATTTACGGCGTCGAGATCGTCGGTCTGATTTACCGGAAATGCCACTATGTGTTTTTGTCTGTTCAAGGCCGAAAGTATGGCCTGCCGAATCCACCAGACAGCGTAAGTGATAAACTTGTGGCCTCTCCTGGGATCAAACGTTCTGGTTGCCCTGATGAGCCCCATATTGCCTTCTGCGATGAGATCGGAGATGGGCAACCCCCGGCCCGAATATTCTCCTGCCACCCGAACCACGAAGCGCAAGTTCGCCGTGATCAGGTGACTGAGGGCAGTTTGGTCCCCTTTCCTGATGGATTTGATCACCTGAGACTCCTCATCCCTTGTCAAGGGCTCGAATTTCCGGATGTCCCTGAGATACAAATCCGTCGTCTTGGAAGGGAGCGCAGAATGAAACGGAATTTTCTTGTTGTTTTTCATTGGGTTATAATTGTTGCCCAAAGTGTGGAGATGGTGACTTCGGTGTTTCTCTGGAGTATATTCTCAATCCGTTCAGTGAGCGTCCGCAATTCCGTGATGGGTTCGGCTTTCTGAACCGTCGGTTTTCGACTGCAGGAGTTCCGGGAACCGGCGGTTTTTCTAATTTACGTGGAAGAAAGGCAGAGGTGCTTCCACCGTGTTGCGAAGCACATCACAGTTTGCACAGAGCCTTTCTTCCAAACGCAGCTCACAGGGTAGACAGTTACAAAGGCTCTGAATATTTCGACTCAGTTTGTCCTTAAGTTGTTGATAATGCTTCAATTGTAAATTCACCTCATCGAGTCGACTGTTCAAATCACTCAACATATCAGACGCAAGTTTCCCACCTGTTTCGTTATCTGACTGTTTGTCGAGAATGGTCTTTATGTGGTCCAGGTCGAATTCCATTTCTTTCAGGCTGAGGATCATTTGGAGACGGCGGAGCTGCAAGTCGGAATAACACCGGAACCCCCCGGGGCTGCGACCTTCCGGCTGAATCAGGCCCATTTCCTCGTAGTATCTCACCGTACGTGTTGTTGTGCCCGCTTGCCGTGCCAAACTGCCGATGTGCATCATAAGAATCCTCAATAGGTCTGAGATTTCGTGGTACAAAGTTGACAAAATATAGTTTAACGCTACGTCAAAGTCAATCAAAACTTTAACGTAACGTTAAGTATTCAAGATGCCGATCAGATTTCTCAATGATGGAAGAGCCGTACACCTGAAAATACCATTACCATACCGTATTCGTTGGCCGCGTCAACGACATTTGCATCCTGCATGGAGCCACCCGCCTGGATCACATATTTCACGCCTGTTCTGGCTGCCCGGTCGACGTTGTCTCTGAACGGAATGAATGCATCGGAGCTCAGGGAAATGTTGTCAAGCTGACCTATCCAATCTCTTTTCGCCTCTTCGCTGAGGAGATGGGGTATCTCCTCGAAAGATTGTACCCACACATTACGTTCCTCAGGCGTCATTTCTCCCTTGATATACAGTTCAATCGCGTTGATGCGTTCGTGTCGCTTGAGCCCCTTCCTGAATTTCAGGTCCAACACTTCGGGATGTTGGCGCAGATACCAGGCCTCAACCTTGGTGGCCGCCAGATGGGTACAGGCGAGGCGGTTCTGCTGGCCTGCTCCGATCCCGACCGCCTGCCCGTCTGTGGCGAAGCAGATGGAGTTGGACTGGGTGTATTTCAGTGCGATGCTGGCAACGAGCAGGTCTCTGGCATTTTCGGATGGCAATTGCTGATTTTTCGTCACAATATTTTGAAGGATCTCCGATCCCGTGACCAACGTATTCCGTTTTTGCTCCAGGGTTACGCCAAAGACCTCTCGTGTTTCAATTTCACCCGGTTCGAAGTCGGGGTTCATTTGCAGCACCATGTAACCGCCTTTCCGCTTCGCCTTGAGTATTTCAAGGGCTTCGGGATCGTAGCCAGGGGCAATCACGCCATCGGTGGTTTCACGTCGCAGAAGCTTTGCTGTGGGCACATCAACGGTATCGCTGAGGGCAGCCCAGTCTCCAAAAGAGGAAAGCCTGTCTGCACCTCTTGCGCGCGCATATGCTACGCCCAGTGGCGAGAGATCCATATCGTCCACGAAGTAGGCCTTCCTCAGCGTGTCGCTAAGGGGTGCATAAACTGCTGCCCCTGCCGGGCTAACGTGTTTGAAGGAGGCCGCGGCGGGGGCAGCGCACACCTGACGAAGTTCCCGAACCAACTGCCAGGCGTTCAGGGCATCCAGAAGGTTTATGTAGCCCGGAGAACCGTTCAGGATCTCGAACGGAAGGGCACCATTACTCATATAGGCTCTTGCGGGTGCCTGATGCGGGTTGCAGCCGTAGCGGAGCATCAACTCTGAATTCGACATAGCGTCATCCTTTAGAAGAGGTTGCGTTTCCAAGGGGCAATAAAAAACCCCAGGCCAATTCAGCGGCCCAGGCGATCGGCTCTGTATGTTGTGGGTCCGGCGCTTCCCCGTGGTTCAGTCCACGTGCAGCTCGCCAGTTACGCCGGCCGAGGATTAAGATAGGAGATTAATCCGGAGCGTCAACTTTTTTTGCCGAACGGGATTGCGACATGTAGGCATCAGCGAAAAGAATCCCGAGATTCGGGTCGCCTCTCCAGGCCCTGAGCGCGGGGTTTTCCGAACTGGGTATGACATCTGTTGCACCAGAATCGGTCTTCGAGAAGCAGAGGACTTGTTCGGCGGCTACTGTACTGATGACAACCGGGGAATGTGTCGTGAGCAGGACCTGACCACCTGTGGTGGATGAGAGGGCGGCCAGGACAGATTCTACGGCCCTTGGATGCAGACCATTCTCCGGCTCCTCGATCAAATACGTGCCCTCAAAGTCTTCGAGGAAGGCGGGGAGGGTTAGCGCCAGAAGCCGCAAGGTGCCTTCAGATACCATCCACGAAGGGACTCTAAGATCGGGGGTGAAATGGATAACCAGGTATAGATGTCTGTCCTCAGGTCGCTCGACGACTTCGATGTTCCGCAATTCCGGGAGGACCGCCTGGATATGCTGGATCCAGTGTGAGAATTTCTGAGGATCCTTTTCAGCCAAACCGGAGACGATTCTTGGGAGGTTGGATCCATCGGATTGGAATTTGGCGGATTGACCCGGTGGTGTGGGTTGTCGCATACGTTTGCTGTTTAGAGCAATGGGCCGTATGCCATCATTCAGAGTGCGTTTGAGCCAG
>CAVOEZ010000031.1:0-13202 GCA_963694355.1 Latescibacteria bacterium UBA2968
CTACGGCATGGCTTTCGACACCGTCGGAAATCTCTACTTCGCAGAGACCAGCAACCAGCGAGTGCGGAGAGTCGATACCTCGGGCATCATCACCACCGTGGCCGGAAATGGCGGCTTCGGCTTCTCCGGCGACGGAGGCTCGGCCACCAACGCCCACTTCAGCCATCCGTGGGACGTGGCTGTGGACCCATCGGGAAATATCTACATCGCCGATTTTGCGAACAGCCGGATCCGCAGGGTGGACAATGCCACGGGCATTATCACAACCTTTGCAGGCGCCGTCTTTCCAGGGAGCGGGATAGCCGGAGACGGGGGCTTTGCCACCGATGCCCTTCTGGGGGGCCCCGCCGGGGTCTCCGTGGATGGGTTGGGGAACCTCTTTATCTCCGAAATACGCAACAACCGAATCCGCAAGATAGATACTTCTAATATCATTACTACGGTCGGGGGCGGAGGCGCGGGCGATGGCGGACCTGTCAGCGAGGCCAACCTGAACGCGCCCTACGGTGTAGCTCTCGATGCCGCCGGGAACCTCTACATCACCGACGGGGCCTACCAGCGTATCCGTAAGATCGACGCCTCAAACACCATCACCCGAGTGGCCGGCACGGGCTACTATGGTTTTTCCGGCGATGGGGGACCGGCCACCCTGGCAGATATCCGCTGGGCGCAGAACCTGCATGTCACCCCTTCCGGTGAGATTTACATTCCCGACGCTCACAACAACCGGATTCGCAAGGTCGATCTCTTTGGAACCATCACTACCGTCGCGGGAAGCGGCCCGGCCGGGCTTATTCATGGCGGCTTTTCCGGCGATGGGGGTCCGGCCACCAATGCCCTCCTTAACCTCCCTTTAGCCGTGCACACCGACGCGGCGGGCAACATGTACATCTCGGACTATCGCAACCACCGCATCCGGAAGGTGGACACTGCCGGCATCATCACCACCATCGCTGGAACTGGCACCCAGGGCTATTCGGGGGACGGGGGACCGGCCCTCAGCGCCACGATGAGGTTCCCCCGGGGAATCCATGTAGATGGCGTCGGCAACATTTACTTTGCCGACGGAAACAACCACGCGCTGCGGAAAATCGATACTTCGGGCATCATTACCACCGTTGCCGGGACCGGGACGCCGGGCTATTCGGGCGACGGCGGACCAGCTGTTATCGCCAATCTGAATAGGCCTACTGGCGTTCACATGGACTTATTTGGCAATCTCTTTATCGCAGGAATCAGCAACAATCGCATCCGCATGGTCGATCCATCGGGCATCATCACCACCGTCGCTGGAAACGGAAGTATTGGGTTTAACGGCGATGGCATTCTGGCCACCGCCGCCAGTATTTACAACCCGACAGACGTCGTGACAGATCCGTCTGGCAACCTCCATGTTGCCGATCGCACCCACAACCGGATTCGCAAGGTTGAAGGCGTTACTCCTCCCACGAACCAGCCTCCTGTTGCCGACGCCGGTCCAGACCAGACCGGCGAAAACGCCGTCGAATGCACATCCCCTGACGGCGCAGAGGTCACCCTCGACGGCTCCGGCTCCTCCGATCCGGATGGCGATGACCTCACCTTCGCCTGGTCTGCAACCAACATCACCTTCGACGATGCGGCTGGTTCTACGCCCAAGGCCACTTTTCCTCTTGGGACGACCACGGTCACGCTGACCATTAGCGATCCGGGTGGGCTGAGCAATACCGACGAGGTCGACATCACGGTGGAGGATACCACACCTCCGGACCTGTCGGTCTCAGTCAGTCCGGAGGCGTTGTGGCCGCCCAATCACAAGTATCACACGATCAGTTTGACGGTTTCTACCAACGATGCCTGTGATGCCTCGTTAGACATTACCGCTACGGTCATCAGCAACGAAAGCGACGATGCCAACGGAAATGGGGATGGGAAGACCACCGGAGATATCAAGGTTACAATGGCGGGTGGGGGTGTTTTACTCAGTTCCAACGCAGTGCCTGAGGTGGCCTTCGGCCCGGTCAACGACCAGCTCGAGTTGCGGTCTGAACGCAGCGGGAAAGGTGAAGGTAGGGTTTACACGATCGCAGTGACGGCTACGGATGGTTCGGAGCAGAGTTCATCAGAGATGGTGAGTGTCACTGTGGGTCACGACAAGGGGAAGGGGGCAGCCAAGTTTGCTTTGGTAGAGGGAGATCTGGAGTTTGGAGTGGGGAACGCTCCCAATCCCTTTAACCCGACTACGACGATTTGGTATACACTGGCTGAGGCATCGGATGTGCGGTTGGTGATTTACAACGTGCTGGGACAGACGGTGCGTGTGCTGGCGCAGAAGTACCAGGAGGCGGGATACTACCAGGTGAGATGGGACGGGAAGAATGCGTTTGGGCGGACAGCGTCGACCGGGCTGTATCTCTACAAGCTGGAGGCTGGGCCCAACGTGGCGGTCCGCAAGATGATCTTTGCTAAATAGTTCATCAAGCAGGAGACACCAGTGATACACGATGGCCTCGGGGATTATTCCTCGGGGCCATTTCACTTGTCGCGCTCGTGATCAGGGTCTGCACCTTGGCCCTAGCCTCGATTCGATCGAGGCTGCAGCGTATCGATCAGGGCGCTCGCAGTCCCACCCTTCCCGCCAGTGAGTTCAGAGTAGGACTCCAACCCAACCAACGCACAGACTCCTGCCTCGTCCTTTCCGGAAGTCTTGGCTAGGTCGACGATCCATTTCAATTGTTTGGCGCTTGGGGCGGTGTTTGCGGCTTGAACTCCCTTCAAGTAGTCGATGAGCGCGCTGGCCTCCTCGCGGTTCGGTGCCTTTCCAGCCAACTTCAGTTCCGCTGCTTCCGTAGTCTGCTCAAGCGTGAGTTCCGTGGCCTCCAGCAGCTCATCCAGGAAGTGCTGCTGTTTCTTACTGGGAAGCAGGGGGATACCTCGGCTCCGAAACTCAGCGAGCCATTCCTTGCCATTCTGCTCTGTGAGGGCATCGAGGTCTCCGATTTCCTTCGTCAACTCCGGCGCGGCCTCCAGATACCCCATCAGCTTGAAACGGGTGCGAGGCAGGATTGAGGCCGTCTTGCATGCCTCCTGGGCTGCGGCGTGAGCGGACTTGAATTCTTCAAGTATCGTTTCCCATACGGTGCTTGCTTTGCTCCGGCCTTCGGCCACGTCGTCTAGCAAAGATTCCATTGCGGCGGTGTAATCGGTTTGGAAGACCTCCCTCTCGTCAGGCATGGAGAACAGCGGGGCAGCCTCCAGCCAGATGTTTCGTCCACTTTCGGTAGGGGCAAGGGCGCCCCCTTCCTTCTGAACGTATTCGCGTTCTTCCAAGCGCTCCACCGTTCTGGCATAGGTGGAGGGTCGACCAATTCCCGCATCTTTCATCGCTTTCACAAGAGCGTAAGCCCTATAGCGTGCCGGCGGTTTTGTCTCGTCTTCGCGGAGCTCTGGATTTGGGTTTTCTGCATCACCAGCAGAAAGTTCAAGGGTTTCCCCGGGCTCCACCGTGATGGGTGTGATCTCGGCCTCTTTTTCCAATCCCGCGGCCTGGAAAGCGCGACGCCAGCCAGGATTTGTGTACCAACCCACAGACCCGTCCAGGGCGCAGTCCAGATTCTCACAGCGCGCCTTGAGCGAGAGAGTTACACGCTGTGAGGGCACCATAAGCGAAGCGAGTGTATGTGCGCGAACGAGTGCGTAGAGCCGCTGGACGTCAGGTTCCACGTCGGGAACAGTCACCAGAGTGAGATCCGTTGGTCGGATGGCTTCGTGGGCGTCCTGCACTCCGGCGGCTGACCTGGGCGCAGTGGCCGCGCCCAGTTGGTCATCCCCCCAGGTTTTGGTGATAAACGAACGTCCAGCCTGCACTGCCTCACTCGCGAGGCGTGTCGAATCAGTTCGGATGTAGGTCAGATGACCGGCCTCGTAGAGTTGACCGGCGAGCGTTGAGGTTTTCCTGGGCGACCAGCCCCAGCGACTCCCTGCAGCTTGAAGCAGTGCGTCCGTGCTGAACGGCGGCCGAGGACGTTGAGACGAACGCCGGCTGGTCACGTCAGCGACACTAATGGATCCCGCCGCGACCAGGGCAGCCTGCGCCGTATTCGCCAAGGCCGAGTCGGCCGTGCGATGTGGATCGAACTTGCTTTTATCGTCCACCCAGGCCGCCGCATCGGACCTCTCGTGAAACCGGACCTGCCAGTCTGTTAGTGAGGTAACAGCCTGGACCTCGAAATAGCGCACCGGGACGTGGGCCTCCCGCTCCAATTCACGTTCAACGATGAAACCCAGCGTGGGCGTCTGCACACGACCCATAGAGTTCGTGGAGGAACTGGTGAACCGTTTGGCGATGTTGCTTGCCCGCCAGCCCACAACACGGTCTATGAAGGTGCGGATCAGCGCCGAATCTACCAGGTCTTGATTTATGTTCCGGGGTGAATCTACGGCGGTGAGCACGGCCGGCTTTGTAATCTCCTGGAAGGTTACCCTGTGGCAACGGCCTACATCCGAGAGCAGCTTCTCCAGGTGCCAGGCGATGCGCTCTCCCTCTCGGTCCGGGTCAGCCGCCAGGTAGAAGGTGACCGAGTTATGTTTCGCGGCTTCGGTCTTGATGGCGCCGATTGCAGCCTCTCCGCGCTCAGTCCAGAACCATGGCGGCTTGGGTAGATCATTGGGCCGGTTGGACCAGTAGGCCTTCTTGACTTCTTTGGGCGGATGTATCTTTCGGTCTTCAGGAAGACGCTCCAGGTGTCCGCCAGTAGGCAGTACACGCCACTCGCTCTTTCCCAGGTGTTTGAGGAGGGTTTTGCATTTTGCACTGGACTCGACAAGCAGAATGTTCATCAGAGTTACTCCGGGGTTGAACTACTTCAATCTTGGTCTTGGTGACGGTTCTTAAAGAATCAGCATTGGCACTGAATGCTATATTCGATGCTTCAGACAAATTTGTCAAGCCTTCACATGAACATACCTAAATATCGGTAGAGACGGTGAGGAAGTTCGTACAGGTCGCCATGGATTTCAAAGTACAACCGAGTACCGAGGCGGTATGATCCGGTTTGACGGAACGTCCTGGTCGCACGACAGGGAAGCGCCAGGAGGAGTACACGGAATCGGTGAGACGGCCGATGGCACGTTGTGGACCGGCACCAGCGTTCTGAATCGCTTTGACGGGCAAGCCTGGCCCTTGGCTGAGCGCGTGCCTGTTGAATTGACGAGGCCATATCTGGGTACATTGCGGCATTTTTGGCAAACCGTGGCCGAAGTCCAACGTCTGGACAATTCGGTACCGCCTGGATGCACGACCGCGAGAGACCGAGATCACCGTTTCTCTGGAACGGGTTTCCCAGCCGGGTAATACGGCCTTGTCGTGGACGGGTGTAGATCCCTGGAGGCGACCCGAGGAATTGCAGTTTTCGTACCGGATGGATGGCAGAGATTGGTCGCCGTTTTTGATGGAAAAGAACACGATGTTTCTGGCGGTGGGGAGCAGGAATCGTGTGTTCGAGGTGCGTGCGCGGGACAAGGACTTGAACGTGGACCCGACGCCTGCGACCCTGGAGTTCACCGTGGTGCCACCAGTGTGGCGGCAGCCGTGGTTTGTGGGGTTGATGGCCGTGCTTGTAGGCGTGATCGGGGTTCAGGCAGCACGGATCTTGCAGCGGAACCGGCATCGGAGGCGGACGAATGAAGATTTGAAGCGGGAGATGGCGGAACGGGAGCGTGCGGAGGCAAGCCAAACCACGCGAGTACCTTGCGCTGCCAATGCACGTGCTGTAGCGGCACCAATTCCCGAGCTGGCACCCGTTACAATTGCGACCTTCCCTGAAAGCGATTGCATGATTCATCCTCCTTAAAATGGACATTCGATGGACAATTTAAATTTAACCTTTTAAATTTAACCTTTCTCAATACGATCACCCGCCGCAACATCGCACTTGAAGAGGGCTACCTCAAGGAGTGTGAACGCCTTCAGAGTCCTCTAGTTATTCATAGAGTTGGCACTCCCGCCTTTCGCAACAGATCACACCAGGCCGTGCGGCAGCCACCTAGGAACTGGAGGCCTTCGGCCAGGCTGCCCATGAACGGCCCGTCTGCCCGGGCGAGATCGACAAGCTGCGCCAACAGGAGGGATTCTTCGTTCCACTCGCTAGACAGCTTGAGAAGTCGTGAGAAGGCTGGAAAAGCCGAGCCACCTGGCCGGTAGACGCCGATGTCGTGATCGGAGTAAAGCTTGGCTGTGCTTCGGTGAACCGTGTCAATATACAGCCGCTCTTGTGGTGGGCGTGAAGTAATAGCGCGTCGTCCCTCTAGACTAATCCAGAGATCACCCGACCAACGACGGTATCACAAGCGTATTTGTGCTGAGACCTATTCGGTCCCGCCGGTCAAGCTGCATCGCTGTTGGGAGGCGGCTAACAAGGAGCGAGGCGACTACAGGGTTAGAATCATAGAGCAACTGTAGTGACAGTGCGCCGGTCTCGCAAGGCTGCGACTCCACCCGATACTGCGGAGATTCACTCGAAGGAATTCGCTAAGGCGATCGAGGATCTCCTGGAGACGCTTGAGATGGCCACACCAGAGGAAAAGCAGAAGCTGGTGCAGGATAACCTGGCAGAGGTTCTGATACCCCAACAAGAAGAGCCCCTGCTGGTATCAAACCCAGAGGGGCTTCTTACATCCTTAGGATATTTGTTTTGTTTGGTGACCCCGAGGGGAGTCCCAAGGAAAGAAACAGATGTGTTGTCCTTTCCTGATGAGCACCGTCCAGCAGTCAGACTTTCTGGCGTATGAAGGTAGGGCCTGCGCTGGAATATGGACCTCCCCAATTGCCCATTCCCTGGTTCGTGACTATCTTAAGGATAAGAAATAGGTTGTGAGAGCGCAGATGATCGATTTCTTGCACGATCCACCTGATGTCTTTATGGGAACGGGGTGATACTTTTGACAAGGACGATGAGTGGTGGGGGTGGGCCCACGAAGGAGGAGCTGTTTCTTGAATTGGAAAAGAAGGGCGTTTCTATCTGCGCTTTAAAACACATCATACGAGGTCAGCGCGAGGAAATGAGGCAGGCCGTCAGGATCATAGAACACAACGCCGCCAAGCTGAAGAAGGCGGAGGTGAGCCTGAGAAAAGCGGAGCGTGGCCTGCGCGCCTTCGGCCTGAAAGATGTCCCGGGAGGGAAGGTCGACTCACGGCGATTGGGGCGGACATTGCCCGGTCGGGTGTGGCTCGAACAGTCAATAGAGCTGACGGATCTTGCCGAACTGGTTGCAGACGCAGAGAGAGTGACCGCGACAAGAAGGACGCGTTATGAGAAACAACTGGGGAAGACAGCCAGCTCTGTGGCGTCGCAGGCCAAGATGCAAGAGAAGAATGTTGCTGCTTACTGGATATGGCGAACGTTAAAAGATCATAATGTGCTTCCAGGTGGGTTCAAAGGTGCACTTCTGTGGCACTTTCTTGGATACGAACCGGAGTATCCAGTGAAAGAGGTGCGCAATCTTAGCCCCCAGATCAACAGATTCTACACCTCGAAGGACACTGCAAAGAAGGCATACGACAAGATTGGGTGGGGGCGGTAATGTAGAGAAATGTCTACGTAAATCACGATGTAATACTACATAGACCAAAGGGTCCTAATCGCGGAAATTATTTACAGCGATTGGGACCCTTTTTTCGTCCCTCCCCATCTCGCTGACTCAATCCCCGAACTGCACGATTTAAAGAGGAGGCCCAGATGAACCTGGAACTTAAGCTAGCCATCATCGCATCGGAGATGACGCAGAGAGCCTTAGCTAAAAAACTCGGGTGGCCCGAAGACGTGATTTCAAAAATTATCCGCCAGGTCCGGGTGGCTAGGGCTCACGAAAAGGTCGCGCTGGCTCGATGTCTGGGCAAGCCAGTTGGAGAACTTTTCTCAAGATCAGAAAAAGTCATACACATCTGAAGCCTTGGTGACGTTTTGAACTCAATAACCCAATGAAAACAGAGTCAAAGACAGAACACAGAGGGCCGCGGCTAAAGAGATCAGAAACCGTAAGAATTATCGTGGCTTGCCTGATTCGGAGAAAGCTCCTTGAGGTCTCCGAATCCAGGAAAGAAGCTTCGCGCGATGAGGACCGGGATGATTAAGGTACCAAACCGGCCACACCGTGAGGCCGGATCCTAGAGGACCGTGGCAGCGGAACTAGCGCCCTTTGCTCCTGGCCACCAACCGCTGGAGACATTGATACTTGTTAAAATCCCACCACCGAAAAGACCTCAAAAACTCCGGCTTGAGCGATGATACAATCACAGTCGCCGGTGTCCGTTCCGTCAGCCGGGATAAAGCTAAAGCCGACTTGGGTTTTGATCCGGGCTCTGATTGCATGGCCTTCGACTACTCATCCGCAACTGGAAAGCTTTTGACTACCCGCTACAAGCCAGACGTGCCCATGGAAGTCGTCGGAAACCGGCCAGCGAAATATCTCACCCCCACAGGTGGCGGCAATCACATCTACGTTCCTAATAATTTTAACCGAAACATTTTCGAGGACGTCACCAAACCCCTGATGTATTGCGAGGGCGAAAAAAAGGCGTTAGCAGGAAACCAGGAGGGCTTTCCTGCCGTGGCGCTTGCGGGTGTCTGGTGCTTTCGAGAAAAGGATGCGAAGGGTCAGTCCAGACCGATTGCGGACCTTGATCTGATTGTCTTGAAGGGCCGCACCGTTTATGTCGTCTTTGACTCCGATGCCGTTACGAATCCCTCTGTACGGATGGCTGAAAAGGCGCTGGCCGAAGAGCTGGAGTCCAGGGGTGCTTTTGTGCTCGTAGTGCGCCTTTCTGGTGGCAAAGACGGTGCAAAGGTGGGTCTGGATGACTACCTGCTGGCCTACGGCGCAGAAGCCTTTAAAAGCCTGCTCGAAGAGGCGCAGCATCCTGCCGCCGAGGACGTGCTTGCCGATCCCGTCTTTGTTGACGCAGGCCTGGCTTTCATCCGCGATGAGGTACTGGTAACACGGGAGTTTCGGGAAGTTCGGACCGTTGAACATTTAAGCGGCAAAGGCAAGGACAAAGAGACTCGGACAGAACAGTATGAGGCTTTAACCGTTCGTTTGGTTTCATCCAGCGGGAAACTTGTTTCGATTCCACAACCCCGGTCAAAGGACAGGGAGGAAATCCTCCCGCTTGGTCGTGGGTATTATCTGCGCTCCAGGCCGGAAGCGGCCCCTACTAGATGGAGCACCGATTCGGTGCGTGCCTACCTGAATCGGACGGCAGGCCCGCCTGATGTGAAAAGCCTGTATTACGAACTGCTGAAGGCGTGGAAAGCTTGGGTGTATCTGCCCGATGAGAATGCCTACCACCTGTGTGTTCAATACGCCATAGGGACCTACTTCTTTCCGCTGTTCTCCGCCTACCCCTACCTGAACTTCAACGGCCCACCTGATTCCGGAAAGTCCACCAATGCCCGTCTCTTCGCTGCCCTGGCTTTCAACGCCATGTATCTGATAGACCCCTCTGAAGCCAGTCTGTTTCGCTCAATAGAGCGCGAGCGGCCCACCCTGGTTATTGACGAAAAAGAGGACTCCGCCAACCGGCAGGACGCGGCGGCTAACCCTGGCCTTATGGCCCTCCTGAAAGCCGGATACCAGGCGGGCGCGAGAGTGCCCCGACAAAATCAGCACAACATCGGGAAGACAGAATACTTCAGTGTCTATTGCCCCAAGGTGATAGCCAACGTGTCTGGACTTGAGGATGTACTTGCGGACCGCTCTATCATCATCAACACGGAAGAAGCGCCGGAAGGAAGCGCGATTCGTGGCGGCCAGCCGGACCTTGCAGACACTCAGTGGCAGAATCTACGTGACCGGCTGTACCTGAGCTTGATGCACTACCACGGCGAAATCAAGGAACTCTTGGATGCGGACCTGTCCGCCGAACTGGCCCGCCTGCGAGAGAAGGAACTGTTCGCGCCCTTGGTGGTGATCGCATCCTGGGTGGACTCGCACGGGGACTCCAGCTTTGCGCTGCCAGCTATCGTGGAGGCTCTGAGCAGCAAGAGAGACGCTCGTGCTTTTGTCCGCGGCCTTACGCCCGAGGCGAAGCTGTGCGCCGCCTTGCTGGATCTGCTGGAGGACGAGGACACGGTGGAAGTTCACGCCGCCCAGATTCGGACCACGCTGGAAAATCTGTATGGCGGAGACAGGTTCGACTGGTTCAGTGAAGGGTGGCTCGGTAAAACATTGAAGTCCCTGTCCATCTGGAAGGACAAGCGCGACTCGTCCCGAAAACGCGTTTTGGAATGGAGCGATGGCGGACAAGTCCAGAAGAAGCCTACCCACTATGTGGTGCGCCGCAATCGGATACCGACAAGGTGGCGGAACCCTGGACAGGAAGAAAAAGCCGAAAAAGCCACGTCATATCAGGGGTTTTCGGGGATTCCGGACAGGGATGGACAGGCAGATGGACAAGGAAAAAATCTATCTAACCATTTGTGAAATAGGAGTTTGATGGACGGTTTGGACAGGATGACAAGAAGAAGAAAGATAGATAGATAGATAAATAAATATACACCGTGTCCGTGCCTGTCCTTTTTGCTCTGTCTCCGTCCCGTCCCGAATTGCCTGTCCACTTGTCCAAAACAGGAGTTAAATTACTATGAATATTGTAGATAAAGCACGTTTTCTACTTGTCCAAACCCTGTCCAAAACGGGACAGGATGAGACATCTTGTCCAGATGCGATTCTCATTCGGGAAGAGTTCGAAGAAAGGGCGGCGATTGCGGAGTATGACGGTGGGCTGTCCAGGCAGGATGCAGAGCTGCTTGCTGTGGCGTGTTTGAGCAGGCGATGGAAACTCAGTGCCGACGAAATCAGAGGATGCTTTGATGTCTATAGGGAACTCTACTCCACCTTTTGACTCCCGCTGCGAGCCCATACCGATTTGGGTATGCTCCCAAAAGCGGGCAAATGGCTTGAATCCGGACGATCTCGCTTTGCGAGTATATGTCTTCAAGGTTGTCGGATAATTGAGGGAGAAGATGGGTCAACTTGATGCGAGAGTGTTGACGTCAGCACTAAAATTTCGGAGGGCAGGATGATCCGCTTAACGTGTTCTTTGCTGGAGGTCCGAGCGGGGGAGCTGAGGGTGATCCACAGAGCCAAGATCGAACTGGATGGGGACGTGGTTGGCCCTACTGAAACTGGCCAAGAACATCCTGGAGACCGTGATGAAGCCAGATAACTATCTGAAATGCTACGCAGGTCTATATCGCGTAACGAAAGCCGCTGACGGCGTTTGGTGCATTGCGACCAATCATCACAACCGAGATAGGCTGACATTTGACGTCTGTGTCCATAGCGACGGACTGCTGGCCGCCTGCCTTCCACCGAAAAGCGCCAGGAACTTGATGCGCGGGTTCAACGATCGGTTCACGGTCCACCAGGACGCGGAGGATGCCATGGTGCTGCTGTTCGAGGAATCCCTTCTTCACGAGTTGGCTAATCCTCTGAAGCTCCGGCGCAAGCGCAAGCTGAGCAGCCAGCACAAGCAGAGCTTGGTTGAGTCCAATGCACAGTTCCGATTCGGGTTGGCTTCTAAGAAGGAGAAAGTGACCTGAGAATGGACGATTCGGATTCGTGGGTATGGGAATGTCAGATAAACAGTGAAACAGGATATAATGGTGTTGAGATCAACACTGAAACGACCGAGGGCAGGATGATCCGCTTAACGTGTTCTTTGCTATAGAGGTCCAAGAAAGGGAGGCTGTGTGCGCGGAAACGAACGTTGCCATCCCAGCCGGTTCTCTTCGGCTACCTCGGGAAAGCTCGATGAGGATTGTTGGATGCACCGCTCCTCCCGTGCAGTAACATCTGCGCACTGCTCAGGCCACATACAACCCCAACACGTGCCTTGTAAGGTAGAGGTCTACAAATGCCACCAACCAAGCCCAGAATAATTTTATACATGACACAACACATTCTCTAGCAGGAAATTGCTGATAAACCCTAACCTTTTGGACAAACCCAAAACAAGCCGCTTTCAGGAGGTAACATGAGCAATCTTGTCAATCTGGCCTCTCTTCGAACCACAGCTCAGGTTGCCAGCGAACTCCAGATTTCAGCCAGACGCGTCCGTCAGGTTGCCTCCCAAATGAAGATAGGTTACCTCGCTGGTGGTCGCTTCCTCTTCAGCCTTGAGGAGGCGGAGAAGCTTCGCCAACGCCGGACGGATCGAACTCCGATTCGAGTTTGGCTCAGGGAACGGGCTCAGGCCGCAAGACAGGAAACCATTGCCGGCGTCATCGACCGGGTCCTTACGCGGCATTCGCGAAATTAGGTGGGCAGGAGACCCCGGGAAGAGGATTGGGTCGGAAATCGTGAGGTAGGTTAGGGTTTACTGGACCTGAAGGCATCCTGAGGAGAGGGCAATGGCACAACTTGCTACATCTGATCGTCGTCGAAGGCTTCTGTGCCTTGGAGACCATATTTTTGAGGCAGTCAACAACGCCACTGCGAAGGATACTGTATGAATTGCCACGTATGCGAGCTGCTTGATGTTATTGGCAACGGTAAACCATACTGCGGCAAGACCAGGACCGCTATACCTGCGGGACAGGTCTCGATCCCTCGAAGGAAGGCAAGGAGCATTCCTGGATGCACGGTGCCACCATTGTCGAGTCAGGCAGTCCTGGATGAGAAGTTCTCACTTTTATCTGAAACCCGGGAATAGGAGGCAGGGCGAGGAACCACAGAAAGATCCAGAGACAATACGACTGCTCTTTCTGAACACTGCAACCATTAAAGGGAGGGGGTGATAGTTGACCAAACCTACCAACTACCTGAAGCGGTACGCAGATAAATACAGGGCGTCCAAGGGGAGGAAGCCCTCCCTGGAGAAGATTTCCTACTTCAGCAGCATCAGCTTCTTCACTGCCTTGAACCCTTCGGTCTGCAGGCGATAGAAATAAACTCCACTCGCCACCTGACGATTGCCGGCATCTACACCACTCCATACCACGCGATACCGTCCGGCTGCCTGATGGTCACTCACCAATGTGTTGACCAACTGACCCATTACGTTGTAGATCTCCAACAGCACCTGGCTGCCGTCGGCAAGGTCATAACCGATGGTCGTCTCAGGGTTGAACGGGTTGGAGAAGTTCTGGTTAAGAGCAAAGGCTGCAGGTGCCAACTTCACTTCCAGGTCGTTGGCGAACAGCGGATTGCTCAGGGAATTAGCG
>CAVOEZ010000032.1:0-13160 GCA_963694355.1 Latescibacteria bacterium UBA2968
ACCTTTGTAAAACCATCATTTAACAAGAAATTTTGACGCCAATTCCTGTCTGCCTGAAGCCCAAACAGCTGCCAAGCGCTATAGAGACAGGCTTCTGACAAGTTTCCACGATTCCGCCTCCCGGGCATCGTAGCCGGAGCCATTCAATTTGGTATAGACAAGGCAGTGGGAACCGGCTTTCTGGACGCGCAAAACCGGGTATCCGGTTTCATAATCATTGCTTTTGACAAACAGCATCGAACCCACAAACTCGGAATTCAATTCCGCGTCGGCAATGCGGTAGAAGCTCAGTTCGTTTGTGGTCTCCAGACCATCGATGTGGCCGCTAAGGACAGGGGCTTCGATCGACAAGTCGTGGTCCTGGTAGACCGCTTTACGCCCACCATACAGGTAACCGTTGGTAACTGCTCCGTCGGGAGAGAGCGAAAAGAGGGTGAGGGCCCCATCTGTTTCCAAAAGACCTTCCGGGGTCTCAACTGTTGTGGGTCGTTCTTCGTTTCCAAATATGATGATATCGCTTCCCTGGTCTGTTGTGACATAAAATCCTGCAGCTTCGCCATTTCTGGAGGAGAGTCTTTTGACTTCTAAAACAAATGGTTTCGACCTTGTTCCCACCTCGAAAAGGCTCATGAACCGACTCTTGATGTCTTTCCCTTCTCTTTGTCTCACAATATAAGGAACGGTTTCACCGGTCATCACGTTGTCTCTCGACCCTGTACCCCGTTCTCCCCAACCTTGACCGATCAAAGTCCGTTCCGTTTTGTCGGGGAGATTGTAGACACTCAATCGATGTTGTTTACCCAGCTCAAAGGAAATGGACCAGGGGTCAGAGGCTCGCGATTCCTTGAGCCGCTTCAAATCCTGCCACGCTTCCTGCGAAGGTTCCAGCTCGAGGTCGTGTACCACACCTTCCTCAACCGGTCCGTGAAAGAGGTAATCGTGCTGCTCGCCACCCGACACGAGAAAAACATCCAGGAGGTAACTTCCTGCGTTTCCATGATCGATGACGGCGCACTTCCGGGTGTATTCATCACATGCTTCGTAAGCCTCCGATGAAACCTCTATCAGTTTTACCCGGGTTGTCGAATCGAATGCCTTGAGACCGCCCAGGCGGCCCTCCCGTCTCTGGTTCTCGCCGTTGACGATCACGGTGTTATGGGCTATGGTGCGGACGGTCATATGTTTGTCAGGCCGATCCCAGAGATATCCCAGGTCTGTTAGAGCTTCATGACCATCTTTCCAGTAAACGAGATTCAGACTGTCCTCATGATGATGGCCACCCCAGTCGGAAGCACTTACCAGCGTGGAGCTTGCTCTGCCGTGGCTTCCAGTCCTCAGCAGTCCTATTCGAAGGGCAGGGAAAAATTGATCGCCAAGGGTCAGTGAATTTTCGGAGACAAGGAGCGGATCTCTGTGAAAGAGTCCGTATTCACTGCCATTGTTCTCCAGATCGTTGTCACACAACTCACTCAGCAAGGCGATGTTACCGGGTTCCCCATACCGGGCGGCGATGAGATCCGAAATTTCCACAGGCATACGCACACCTGTGCTGTCATCTGCGGGTACGCCATAGCCCAGATCGGGCATCAGGCTCTTTACATAACCTTCGAAGACACCACGGTATCGGCTGTCTCCGTAAACATCGAGCTGATCTATTCTTCCATCAGGACTGTCGTATCCTGGAGGGTCAGAGTATCCGTGCACGGCCTCTCCGAAATGGCGGATTCCGTTCAATGTCATGAATCCGTAGCCCGGGGATTCGGAACTCATCCCATCTTCCAGGAACCACTTACAAACAAAATGCCAGAATCCGTCCAGGCCGAATCGTACCAGTTCGGGCACCCCGAGGCAGATGCCTACAAGTCCTGCCGCAGACCGATTGGTGGCACTTTTGTTATTGAACCCAGGGTCGGCACAAAGTAGAATGGTTCCCTCCAGCAGCAGATCTCTTTCAATGCGCAACCGTTGTTCTGTAGCGTAGGTGGGTTGATTTCCTGATTCGGCCCAGCAGGTGAGATCATAGGCGATCGTAACATCAGAGATGAAGGTTCCCTCCATTCCTACTCCTGTGGCTCTCCCGGCCATCCAGTAGCCCACGTGAAGCTTGCGGTCGGGCTTGTTTGGAGGAATCACCAGTTCAGGTTCCGGCAGGTTAAGGATGTGTTCCGATGCGACAGCGGGATCCAGATCAGAAAACTCGCCGTATCCCGAGTGTACCATGTATCCCGGGTAAACTTTTGCAAATCGCAGAAGGATATCTCGGACTTTCGCTGCATAGGCGACCTCACCTGTCAGCGCGTAAGCCAGGCCCAGCCTTCTGGCAAGGGCTGCCATATACGTGCATTTACGTGCCCGAATATTTGCCGTCCAGCTCGATACGAATGGGAATCCTATCAGGTCCCAGTGTTTTTCAGCGTAGTAGGGTATTGTTTGACCCCCGCCGAACCCCGTTTCAAGAAGGTATGTTTCTGGGTATTCGCTGTTGGGATATACCGTCTCACAAGTGGTGCAAACGAGTTGATCAGGAGAATCCGCAGACCAGCGATAGAGCCCATGCACAGGAGCGGATTCGCATTTTGCACACATTGTAAAGAGGTGGCTGTTGGGCGTCTCACGAGGCACCATTGTTTCCAGGAAATCCCGGGATATATCTGGCGTTAGATCGGCCTCCTTTAGCAAGGCTTCCAAATAGGATGAAGCCCAAGCATGTTTTTCGATGTTTCTCTTGGCGTTTTCCAGGTCTTGCGGTTTCACGATTGTCGAGGGGTGGAAAACACTGTCTCTGAACTTGCCCCAACTGGTTGTATCCATTGGTCACCGCCCATTTTTCGATGATTGCAAATGGCCTCAATCGCCTTCCGCGTTGCGTATGAATTCCGATGCGCCTGTTTCGATCCAGGGCCCAACGTTGGTCAAGAGGAATTTTGCTCCCAGCTCCACAAATCTTCGAACGTCACCATTTGCTGCAAGTGTCCCAGGGTGTCTGCCCGCATCCCGTATACGTTTCAAGGTGTCTTCTATGGTAGTCCGAACCTCTGGATGGTCAAGCTGACCAATGCGCCCCATTGACGTGGCAAGGTCGGAAGGAGCCACAAAAAACACATCGACGTGATCAACGGCAAGGATCTCGTCCAGATTCTGGACGGCCACAATGTCCTCTATCAATACGACAAGGAGCGTCTCGCTGTTGGCCTCGGAGAAGTAATCGGGGACACCATATCCCTGGCGACTGATGAACATGCCGCGCTTCCCCAAAGGGGCGAATTTACCACCTTCAATGACATTTCGCGCCTCCGCGCCGGTATTCACATGTGGCACTACAATGGCCTGCGCTCCGCGGTCGAGGGTACGGTAGATCAGGGCCTGATCGTTTCGGTTAACACGGGCAACGGAAGTCATGCCCCAGATATCGCATGACCTTGTGAGGTTGCCCAGCTGAGCAGCGCTCAGTCCGCCGTGTTCCCCTTCCAGCCAAACCCCGTCGAATCCGTTGGTCCCGAAGGCGTCGATGTCGTCGGGGTGTGTAAGACCACCTACCGTATATGTCACTTTGCCTTCCGCGAGTTTTTGCTTGATACGGTTCTTGCGAATTTTCATTCATTTTCTCCTGGTTTTGTATACAGATTCCATATCACATTCTGCCGACCAGAAAGGATACTGAATCGGTGCTTTGAAATACAGGTTAAATTCGCCTCCGATTTGCCAATCTCTTCAGATTTTGTGCCTAATTCGATTCATCCAGAACAGGAGAAATTGCCCGGGCAAGTGCCGCGGTAGTCGCTGCGAATTCATGCAACCGTCGGGAAATATCCTCCGATCCTACCTGCATCTGGTCTGTTCTGTCATTCAGAAATGCTTCTGGAACAGCATACACGAATCTCGGAACAATGATACAACGAAAGTCAAGCATCAGGCTGTTTGCGATGCTCATTACCGACATGTAACTTGATTGCCCTCCGGCTGCACAGAGGAAACCGACAAGTGTATTTGTCCATGACCTGCCAGTGAGTTCGATAAGATTCTTGGCAGCTGCATTCACATCGAAATTATAGATTGGCATGGCGAGTACTACTGCAGCAGATTCCTCGATGGCGGATTTGAGTTTAGACACGTCTCCATTCTCCCTGGCATCCGGTGATCCACAGAAACTCAGATTATATTTCCGAAGATCGTACAGAGGTGTGTCCACTTTCAGACCCTTTAAAATATCGGTAACAGTTGTGGCCAGAACGTATGACCTGCTGTAGGGATTCAGTGAGCAGCTTATGACTGAGGTCTTCATCTGGTCTACCTCCAGAAATGATGACTGGCACAATTTGTTGTCAGGGTGGCTAGCAAGACGGGAAGTATCGAGACGGTTTGTTGCCTCCTGGCCGATGAAATGTATAGCGAGTAAAGAATCTTGTCTCTCGCGTAGAGGGCAGAAACCAGATTGTGCGTGTTCTGGCAATTGCGTATATTCCGGCGGTTTTTAGTACACAATCAATACCGTCCAAACGTTTTCCGGTGGAAGATATGAATCAGATTCTCGTCATCGACGATCACAGCGAGATTTTAAGTGTTACGGGACGTATCCTGGAACGAGCTGGATACCAGGTCTTTAGAGCCTCCGGTGGCAATGAAGGAATAGATATCTTCAGACAGGAGAGCGTTGCTCTGGTGATCACCGATCTTAAGATGCCCCATAAGGATGGGCTCGCAGTAATCAAAGAGCTGAGGGAAGTTGATCCGCACGCCAGGATTATTGCTATAACCGGATACGAGACCGAGGCGCTTGATCAGGCTAGAGAACTCGGGGCCGGGAACTGCTTCACCAAACCTCTGCATATGGCAAAACTCATCGGTGCGGTGGAGGAGATGCTCGATGAATCGAAGATAACCTGATCGCGCAGGAAGGATCTGGATTGGAAACTGTCCTGATTGTTGATTCAGACGAAATGATTCGTCAAGTCATGCGTCGCGTCCTGGTGCTGCACGGTTATGCTGTCCAGGAGGCACCCAACGACGCGGACGGTCTAAGGCGGCTAGCCGAATTCGCGCCAGACCTGGTTGTAGTCGATGTGTCTCTGCCAGGAAAGGACGGGTTGACACTCATACGTGAGATTGGAACGCTTGAAAATCAGCCTCCGATTGTAGCACTGGCAAAGCTGGGTGACAGCACGCTGGAGGAAGCGTTGAGTCTCGGGGCGACCAGAGTTGTTGGGAAGCCCTTCCGGCTCAAGACCCTCCTCACAATTGTTGAAGATGTTCTGGAACCAACCAATAGGTGAACCCGGTGAAAGCCAGCCGGCGTACACTCTTCAGCGAAAGATGATGCTGGAGGGTTTTGCTGTGGCCGGAGAACGCTGGTTCAGGTAAGTTGTGCCCGCATCCATGACGCTGAATCTTCGTACCAGGATTCCGGGAAGGCGTGGGCCATTTGAATGTGATTCTGAATGTCCTTGCTCGATTTCAGGGCGTTGTAGGCCGCGCATACTGTTGTTGGAGGACAGGTTCTGTCCAGAAAACCGACAGAAAAGTAGGCGGCTGCAGAGATTGTCTCTGCAGCAATTGCTGCATCGTATAGTGCCATGGTACGACAGACCCGCTCGGGTGCAAAGGTTTTCCAAAAGTGCGGCCACCCGGACGGACGACCTTCCTGGTAGCCCTTGTGATCGCAAAGCGTAGGTACGTTGACAGACACCGCTGCTACACGCCGATCAAGTCCTGCAACGAGCAATGCCAATCCACCGCCCTGGCTGGATCCTGTAATCCCTACTTTTCCGGTGGAGATGTTTGGATGTTCACAAAGGAAGTCGAGAACCCCGAATGCCCCCAGAATCGTCCGGTGAAAGTAGTATCGATCTGGACTTTCCGCATGTCGTATCGTATACCCCGCCAATTCACACGCCCTGAGCCTATCGAACGCTTCTTCGGGTAGATCGAGTTCGACATCGTGCACCGACATCTGAAAGGCGGCAATGCCGTGATGTGTGTACCAGGAAACGGGTTTTACCCTGCCTACTCCTGCACCCGGAATATTCAAAACAACCGGGTAGGGTGGCGGAATTTCCGGTAGTGTAAGCCATCCGTGTACGGTCGTTCCATTCAGATTCTCGAGCAAGACTCTATACGTGGTCTCACCTGGCAGGGTTGAACAGGTATTCTTTTCATATGAAAGCACTTTGGGGTTGTCCAATTTCTGGTCCCGTGCCTTTGACCAGAAGGACTCGAATTCCGGCGTCTTTTTGGACACAGGAAGTATCTTCAGGGGCTCATACCCCACCGAGGCAGCGGAGACGGATTCTTTTTGAAGATTCAGGACGTCCAGACGCAGGAAACCCGGATTTGTCAGCTTACACCTGACGGCAGCGGTTCCATTAGAAAAGTTCAGAAGACCCTGATCGAGGATCTCATTCCCATCGTTCGAAACCCGATAGGTCAGGTGCGGAGGACTGTTGGCATCCGGCAACCTGATGGAGAATATGGCTGTTTCACCGAGTTGATAAAGGTGGTCCGGGTGATCGGCGACTACTAAGGGCAACATCCCTAATCCTCTGCGTAATTGCGATGGGGCGTTAACTACGTAGGTCAGAATTTCCCCGTATGGTTGGCAAAGCTTCAGGCCAAATCAACTGTCACCGGTGCGTGGTCTGAAACGGTTAGCGCGGCTTTTCGGTCAATGCTCGCCCCAGAGACCAATTTTCTTGCTGCTCCATTTCCAAGGAGGTAGTCAATTCTCCAACCCCTGTCCAGTTCTCGTGCCCGGCCCCTGTTGGACCACCAGGAGTAGGGGCCTTGCACGGCGCCAACTTCCTCTCTCACGATGTCGTGCCACCCTGAAGCGAGGAGCCTCGTCATCCACCTTCGTTCCTGGGGAAGGAATCCACTGTTCTTTTCGTTCCCCTTCGCATAAAAGATATCCATCTCGGTATGCGCGATGTTGAAATCTCCTCCCAATACAACCGGTGTATCTGAATTTGAGAGGGCTTTTGACCAGGGCAGAAACCGTCTCATCCACCTGGTTTCTTTTAAATGTTGGCGTTCTTCGCTTGAGGAACCAGAGGGTAGGTAAACGCTGACGAACTGGAAGCCCTGTATCATGACGTGAAGGATCCTGCCTTCGGGATCGGTTTTATGGATTCCTTTCCCCAATACCTGAATCGGATGTCTGGAGAGAACAGCTGTTCCCGAATATCCTTTCTTTTCTGCAGGATGCCAGTGGACATGCCATCCTTCTGGATTCGCCCACTCTTCAGGCAACTGTTCAGGCAGCGCACGTATCTCTTGGAGAAGCAAAACATCCGGTGAAATCCGTTTGATCTGGTCCTCGAAACCCTTCCGCAGGGCTGCACGAAGACCGTTTACATTCCAGGTAGTTATTCGCAATTCGTTCCCTCCCTTGGCATAAGTCAGTAATTCTTCTCACTCAATCCGGAACTGTTCACCCAGATGGCTTACATGATAGCTGGAATTTTCGGATTCCAGTTTCAGGTTCGGGATACTGTCGATTCCAAATGCCACTGCCATCGTGGTGGTTCCTGCGTCCAGATCCAAATTCAGTTTCAGGAAATCGACTTCCTGGGTTTCCGGATCCGCATGACCCGGTGTCAGGTTTGTGTGTCGATCCACAGAAAAGACCTCCGCCTGTGGCAAAAGCAGTCGAACACCCAGATCGACCTGCTTGTTTCGAATCAGAAAGCAGTCTTCTTCGCGGTGGATTTCACCGGCTATGTGAATTCGAGATTCCATGTGCATGGCTTCGCTGACTTCGATCCGGTCCAGTACGATGAATGTGTCCGGTCTTATGTAAAGGTAGGACCTGATAAAGGATCGCAATGAGTTCAGGCCATAAGCAGGAGCGATTTCGGCCTTCAGGAAATCGTGGGTGTCGGTAAAGCGGGTTGCAAGAACCTCCCCTTCCAGCCGAACATCCCGGGGCTGGCCTTTTCCATTAAATAGTGGAAGGTTGTGGCCATCCGTGTCTTTGAATATCCACTCACCGGGATCGGCATACCTACCAATCCCCAGCTCCCTGATGACCGTCTTCCCGTGCGTGTGGATGATGTAATTTCCAACATCGGCATGCCCGTGGGGTTCCACGGTTGCGCCGATTTTCAATGCCAGAATGGTGGCATCAGGATCCGACCAGGACGATCGCTGAATACACCAGCCGGCGTCCGGGAAATAGGCTGAAGGATGAGCCGGAGCGGGCAGTTCTCGCTCGATTTCGGAGGCGTCCCAGAAGAGTTCGGGAAGCGCTAGAGAAGGCTCGCCAGATGTGGTAAGCATGTCGAAATAGCTGGCGGCAGTATTCTTGTGCTCTATGGCGAACTTTCGGAATGCCATTCCTCCCGGAAATGCCTTCCCGCAGTCCGCAAAATTCACGACTCTGTCCGGGGGCAGGTAGCAATTTATGGGGAATTCGATGGTTGTGCGGAGTCTGGGATGTGACAGGAGGTTGACTTTTTCTGAGGTCACACGCTTCAGGGCGTCCGAGAAGGGCATCGATGTACTTATGCCGTAGTTCCAATAGCCCGGTCCCTCCTTCCAGGAGCCATCTTCTTCAATATGGTCATAGAAATTGTTGAGGCGCTCGACGCACTCCTGGATGATTCCCGTCATTGCCTCTCTGGTGTTGAGGTTTATCCTGAGGTGCATGGCACCCGCATCCAGCATGGAGATTGCCGTCAGTCCCATATTAGATACGCATACCGAACACCAGTTGCTGTCATATCTGTTGGCCCAGAAGTGGTGATCCATGCCACCTACGCAATGGGAGAGTCCTCTCGCATAAATCACAAATTCGATCTCTCGACGTTGATTCTCAGCCAAGTCGTGATACAAGAGATCATAGACTGATGCCAGTGTAACATTCGTGTGGCTGCTATCGAGATCAAGCAGCATAAACTCATGTACAGGGTGCACCCATGAGGGCCAATTCATCAGGGAAGTTACGCCTTCCCAGGATTTCTCGAGGAAGGCGGGATTCTGATCCACAATGTATGCCAGTGCATAATCCGTAAGAAGTGTCCGTGCCTCGCTGGATAATCGGCTGTACTCTTCCCATATTCCACCCCGGTAACTTTGCTCTCTTGGAGGTGGACACGGAAACGGCACATCCAGGAGCTGATCGAGGTGCTGGCGCTTTCGTGCGTAAACCTCAGCGTGAGATCCCTCGAGGCACATCTGTCGGACCCGTTGAATATCCTGTTCCCCAAAGTAAAGTCGAGGATGCTCCAGATTTTCCGGTAACAAGGTCTCAATACGCTCGGTTGGCATGGGATCCTCTCGAAAATCATCTCAGGTGGAGGAGGGTTAGGTTGTGGGTGGAGTTCACGATAAGGAAGATTTAGCAGACACGCAACCATTGGGAAAACGGCTGTTTCAGCGGGCAGGTTTTTTTCCTGTCACGAATCGTTCGATGCCTGACAGATCTTCGAGGATTTTAACATCCGACAGAGTTTCAGCAAGCCATTCCGCCACCCGATGGCTCTGGTCGTGACCGGTCTCCATTAAGATCGAACCGCCATCCATAAGGAGAGCAGGAGCGTGCAAGAGTATGGCACGGTAGCCCGCCAACCCGTCTGTACCTCCGTCGAGCGCAAGCCTGGGATCGTACGTTACTTCCGGCTGCAGGCTTGCGATTTCCGCGGTGGGGATATATGGCGGATTGGCGACAATCAGGTGGAAGGCGGGGTCCCCGCCAAAGCATGCCAGGAAATGAGCCCTCAGAAAGGAAACCCGTTCCTGCACGCCGTTCAATCGGGCGTTCCGACGGGCAAGCCGGAGGGCTCTGTGCGAAATGTCAGTTGCAGTTATTCGTGCATTTGATATAGAATGGGCAAGGGAAACTGCAATTGCGCCGCTGCCTGTGCATAAATCGAGAATCCTCGGTTCCTGGAAGACCCTGGAATAGCAGATTGTCGTTTCCACAAGGAGTTCAGTTTCTGGGCGCGGTATCAGTGCGTCAGGCGAGCATTTAAAGGGAAGTGAGAAGAATTCGGTGTGACCCAGCACGTGCTGAAGCGGAACCCGTGCCGACCGCGAGTCGATCATATCCTTCAGACGACAAATCTGCGATGGACTTAACCTGGTTTCGGAGTGCAGGTAGAGGGCGGGTCTGTCAAGGGACAGGATATCTGCCACGATCCACTCTGCATCTGTTGAGGGAGAATCGAGTTTTGCCGACGCGAAGGCTGTTGTTGCCCAGGCAATGGCTTTCTGGATGGTGAGTGATGCGGAGGATGAAGGCATTTTGGGAAAGTTGGGTAGAAATGATTCGGGGCGTCAGCGGGCAGTGGTTACCTGTTCCTGAAATTTCAGTTTCTCTGTCTGGTCCGCCAAACGCAGAGATTCCACAAGTTCGACAAGATCACCATTGAGAATGTCTTCAAGACGATGCAGAGTCAGTTTGATGCGGTGGTCGGTGACTCGACCCTGAGGGTAATTGTAAGTCCGAATCTTCGCACTCCGATCCCCGGATCCTACTTGGGCACGTCTATCCTGCGAGGTTTTCTGCTGCTGTTCCTGTATGGCCTGGTCCAGCAAACGAGCGCGAAGCACTTTCATTGCTTTCGCTCTGTTTTTGTGCTGAGACTTTTCATCCTGGCACTGAACGATCAAGCCTGTCGGCAAATGGGTGATCCTTACCGCAGAGTCCGTAGTGTTTACACTTTGTCCACCTGGACCAGAAGACCGGTAGACATCAATTCGGATCTCCTCCGATTTGATCTCGACCTCTACTTCTTCTGCTTCCGGAAGGACTGCGACCGTGGCAGTGGACGTGTGGATGCGTCCGTTCGTCTCGGTCTCCGGCACACGCTGGACCCTATGGACCCCACTTTCATATTTCATGTGGCCGAACACATTCTGTCCCGCCACTGAAAAAATGACCTCTTTGAATCCGCCGATCCCGGTCGAATTCGAACTGAGCAATTCGGATTTCCATCCCTTGTTTTCAGCGTGCTTCGAATACATTCGAAATAGGTCAGCCGCGAAAAGTGCAGCCTCATCGCCACCTGCACCCGCTCTAATTTCGACAACGGTGTTTTTGCCATCAGTGGGATCATTAGGGATCAGAAGGAATTTGAGCTTTTCAGATAGCGTGGTTTCCTGCTCCTGCAATTCTTGTAACTCTTCCCGAGCCATGTCAAGCAGCTCCGCATCGTCGGAGTTTTGCATGATCTCCCGTGCTTCTTCAAGGCCGGATGACACTTCTCGATAGGTCCTGTAGGTCGTTACGATCTCCTCGAGTCCGTGAAGTTCCCGGGTCAACTTTTGAAAATGAGTCGGGTTCGACGCGACCTCGGGCTGCCCCATTTCCTGGGAAATTTCAGAGTAGCGTTGCTCAACACCTTCAAGTTGATCGAACATGTCCAATACCTCGAGAGCCAAATCTTCACTGATACTTATATAAAAAAAGTGAACCAGCGCATTCCCTGACGGTTGCACTGATTCACTATCAATATTACAAAAATGGACTAGCTTTCGGCAGGTCCCGTCGTCTGCGTCACTTCAACTGGAGCAGGTTCCGTATCGCCTGAATTTTCAGTTACTTCCTCCACGGCAGGTGCTTCTGACTCAGGTGCAGCTACATCGCCCTCCGGCTCTGATTGAATCTGGTACCTTCGTCTGTAACGTTCCACCATTCCCGCCGTGTCAACTAGCCGCTGCTTGCCCGTGAAGAATGGATGGCAATTTGAGCATATTTCTACACTCAGATCAGGGACGGTGGAATTGATGGTGAGGGTATTCCCACACGCGCAGCGGATGGTGGTTTCAGTATATTCCGGATGGATATCGGCTTTCATCGGTAACTCCTCGATAATCAGATTTATATCGGTTCATTTCAGCAAAAAAATATACAAAAGTAGCAATTATTATGCAAGTTCTATGAATGAGTAAAGGCGCACCTCTGTGCGCCTTTACTTTTCCTGGGATTGACTTTTTACCGCTGCCCGAGCTATATGGGTGCATTCATGGAATTCAGAAAATCTTCGTTGGTCTTGCATCCGGACATGCGTTCCTTCATGAACTCCATTGCCTCGAGTGGGGGCATCTGATTTAGCAGTTTCCGAAGGATCCAGACGCGATTCAATTCTTTGTCGTCCAGGAGGAGTTCTTCCTTACGCGTACTGGACATCGTTACATCGATCGCCGGGAAAATGCGCCGATTGCTCAGTCGTCTGTCCAGCTTCAGTTCCATATTTCCAGTGCCCTTGAATTCCTCGAAGATGACGTCATCCATCCTGCTGCCAGTTTCCACAAGCGCTGTAGACAGAATGGTTAGACTTCCGCCCTCCTCAATATTTCTCGCCGCGCCGAAAAAACGTTTTGGCCATTGCATTGCGCTTGAATCCAGACCGCCGGTGAGAATCCGACCGCTGTGGGGCACAACGGTGTTGTAGGCGCGGGCTAGGCGGGTAATGCTATCCAGCAATATCACAACATCCTGCTGGTGTTCCACAAGCCGTTTCGCCTTTTCAATAACCATATCGGCGACTTGAACGTGCCGTGTCGGCGGCTCGTCGAAGGTTGAACTGATGACCTCACCATTGACCGACCGAAGCATGTCGGTCACCTCTTCCGGGCGTTCATCAATCAGCAAGACGATGAGAGCGACCTCTGGATGATTGGCGGTGATCGCGTTGGCGATTTTTTGCAGCAACATGGTTTTGCCCGTGAAGGGCGGCGCAACGATCATTCCACGCTGACCTTTGCCTATAGGCGTAAGCAGATTCATGATCCGAGTAGATAGGTCTTTGACATCGTATTCCAGATTAAACCGTTCATCAGGGTGCAATGGCGTCAGGTTATCAAACAGTATTTTCTGTTTTGCCTGCTCGGGGTCCGTGAAGTTTACCGCCTCGACGCGAATTAGTGCGAAGTACTTTTCGTCATTTTTCGGCGGTCGAATCTGTCCCGAAATGGTGTCTCCCGTTCTGAGGTTGAAGCGCTTGATCTGGGAGTGGGAGACATAGATGTCGTCAGGTCCAGGCAGATAGTTATAGTTTGGGGATCGCAAGAAGCCGAATCCATCTTCGAGGATTTCTAAAACTCCCTTCGCAAATATCAATCCGCTCTTTTCTGTCTGCGCCTGAATAATTGAAAATATGAGCTCCTGCTTTCTCAGGCTGCTATAGCCCTGGATGTTGAATCCCTGGGCAAGCTTGCTGAGT
>CAVOEZ010000033.1:0-12960 GCA_963694355.1 Latescibacteria bacterium UBA2968
AATCTGGTGAAGCCGTCCATCCAGAGGCGGTCATACTCATAACCAATGTCATTGCATAGATCAGTTTCATCAGTACCTCGGCTCTAGTGTGCTTCCAGCCAGTTGTTCCCCCGACCCATTTCAACTTCGATGGGCACTTTGAGAGGAATTGCGTTTTTCATACCGTCCTCCACCAGGGCGGGCAGGATATCCTGCTCATCCCGATGCATGTCGAAAACAAGCTCATCATGCACCTGCAGCAGCATTCTTGATTTCAATCCGCGTTTCTGGATCTCCTCATGGATATTGCTCATCGCGATCTTGATCATATCCGCGGCTGAACCTTGAATGCGCGAATTGATCGCATTGCGCTCGGCCCCCTTCCGGGTGGTTCCATTTCGTGAGTTGATGTCCCTCAGATAACGCCTGCGCCCCGTAATGGTTTCCACGAAACCGTGCTCCTGCGCAAATGCAATCGTCTTGTCCATATAATCACGCACACCGGGAAATTGGGCAAAATATTGATGGATCAAATCTGACGCCATAGACCGCGGAATATCCAGTCGCTCCGCCAATCCAAATGGCGAAATTCCGTAGATGATTCCAAAATTCACGGTCTTTGCCTGCCTGCGCCGCTCGTCATCGGCATCCACGCCATAGATCTTTTCCGCGGTCTCTGTATGAATATCGCGGCCTGTCCTGAACACCTCATTCATCGCCTCATCACCACTCAACTCCGCAGCAATTCTCAGTTCGATCTGCGAATAATCCGCGGCCAGCAGCTCAAATGCTTCGCTTCTTGGAACAAAAGCCTTCCGGATCTCCCGGCCCAGTTCGGTCCGGATCGGGATGGTCTGCAGATTTGGCGCGTGCGACTGCAATCTGCCGGTCGCCGCCACAGCCTGTTCATAGTGGGTATGCACCCGGCCAGTGTCTTTAACCACGGAACCCGGCAATTGATCTACATAGGTAGATTTCAATTTTGTGCACATCCGGTAGAACAGGATTTTCTCTACAATCTCGTGTCGATGTGCCAGCCGGCTTAACACCTGTTCCGTTGTCTGATACTGTTTGGTCTTCGCCGTGCGCTTGGCATTGGGATCCAGCTGGAGCTTGTCGAACAGAATCTCGCCAAGCTGTTTGGATGAATTCAGCTCGAACTCCTCACCGGCCAACTCATAGACTTTTTGAGTCGTCTCTTTGATCCACGCTGCCAGAGCAACCGACAATTCCTTGAGGACGCTGACCTCGCATCGAACCCCTTCATACTCCATTTCCACAAGTGTGGGTATAAGCGGACATTCCACCTCGTCGAACACCTTCACCTGATTCGTTTCAACCAGCTTGGGCTCGAGCACATTTCTGAGTTGCAGTGTAATGTCCGCATCTTCCGCAGAATATTTCGCAACCCTGTCAGGATCCACATCCAGCAGGCTCAACTGCTCTTCGCCCTTTTCGCCAATCAATTCCGTGATCGATACAGGACTGTACCCAAGCAGAACTTCGGACAGATAGTCCATCGTTCGCTTGAGATCGGGCACCGCCAGAAACGCCGCCAGCATCGTGTCGAATAATCTGCCGCGTACGAACACATCGTGCCATCGTAGCACGCTCAGGTCGAATTTCAGGTTGTGTCCGATCTTTTCGATATCCTTGTCCTCGAGAAGCCTTCTGAATTCCTCCAGAACTGCCTTCGCCTTTTCCCTTTCAGCCGGAAACGGAACATAATGTCCGGTGTGAGGTTCATACGAAAATGCTATTCCGATGATCCCACACTTTTGCACATTCAGTCCTGTCGTCTCGAGGTCGAGACAAAAGGCCTTCTGATTTCCCAATGACAGAATGAGCTCTTTTCGTTTTTCGGCCGTGTCTGCCAGCCTGTAATCGTGTTCCACATCCTTCAGCGTTTTCAGGTCTGCGCTAACCATATCCCCATCGGCCGTCTCAACGGTCGGTCCCGCGGCAAAATCCTCACCGAAGAACCGCTTGCCCATGGTATTGAACTCCAGCTCGACGAACAGGGCCTTCAGCTTCTCTTCGTCCCATTCCTTCCGCACAAGCGAATCGATTTCGACGTCCAGAGGTACTTCCCGGTCGATGGTCACAAGCTCTTTCGATAACAGGGCTTGACCCCGATTCTCCTCCACACGCTCCTTCTGCTTCCCCTTCAGTTGATCCGTATTCTCGAGCAACGCCTCGACACTCCCGAATTGGGCAATCAACTTCTGAGCGGTCTTCTCACCCACACCGGGTACCCCAGGCACGTTGTCACTCGCATCTCCCATCAAACCCAGGATATCGATGACCTGTTCTACCCTCTCGATCTGCCACTTCTCGAGGACTTCCTTTACACCCTGGACTTCGACGTCTCCCGTCTTGCCCGGCTTGCAGACGAAGGTCTTGTCGGACACAAGCTGGGCGTAGTCCTTGTCGGGGGTTACCATATAGGTTGTGTATCCCTCTCCTTCAGCCACCCGGGCAAGCGTCCCGATCACATCGTCTGCCTCCCATCCCGGCTTCTTGAGCACGGGCATGTTGAAACCCTCGCAGAGCCGGAAAACATAGGGCAGCGCCATACTCAAATCTTCAGGCATAGCCTCACGCTGGGCTTTGTACTCTTCGAACATCTTGTGCCGGTGAGTAGGCTCGGGCGTGTCGAATACCATCGCAATATGTGTGGGTTTGGCGTTATTCAAAATGTCCATCAACGTGTTCGTCATAACGAAAACCGTGGACGTATTCATCCCTCTGGACGTCATCCTGGGGTTTCTCATCATAGAGAAATGCGCTCTGTAGACCAGAGCCATTCCGTCGAGCAGATACAGCTTCTTTTCGCTATCCCCCATATCGTTCCTTTCCAGGCTGCAGCCCGGATGAATTCAGTCTGTTGATCCGTTGATTGCGGTTCATGAATGGTGATGATTCAATTTACAACATTTCCCTTGCCAAGCCAAAATACGCGGCCTACTTTATGCACCCCGATAGACCAAACAGGGTAGTAAATCAGGAGGGACGGATGGAAAAATTCGAACGGCGAGACTTTATAAAAAAAGCCTCTGTTGTGGCGGCAGCCGGTGGTGCCGGACTGCTCGCAGGGTGCTCATCATCACAGCAGGAGACACCCTCGACTCAGGCACGTTCCACAAAAACCTTTCAGTGGAAAATGGTGACCACCTGGCCACCCCACTTCCCGATCCTGGGCGAAGGTGCGGACATGATTGCCAGGTGGATCGAAGAGATGTCAGAAGGTCGACTCAAGATCCAGGTCTACGGTGGCGGAGAACTCATCCCCGCACTGGAAGGATTTGAAGCCGTCAGCCAGGGTGTGGCGCAAATGTGTCACGGTGTGTCCTATTATTGGGCCGGGAAGTCTCAGGCAACCCAGTTCTTTGGAGCGGTCCCGTTCGGTATGAATGCACAGCAGCTCAACGCGTGGCTCTACAGCGGGGGCGGGCTGGAGCTTTGGGAAGAACTCTACGAGCCATTTAATCTGATCCCCATGCCCGCAGGCAATACTGGTGTCCAGATGGGTGGATGGTTTAACAAAGAAATCAACACCATTAAGGATTTCCAGGGACTCAAAATGAGAATTCCCGGCCTGGGGGGTGACGTCATCGCCAGGGCCGGAGGCTCCGCCGTTCTTTCCGCCGGAGGTGAGATCTACACGAACCTGGAACGAGGTGTCATTGATGCAACCGAATGGGTCGGTCCCTATCATGACTATCTGATGGGCTTCCACAAGGCCGCAAAATACTACTATTACCCGGGATGGCACGAACCCGGCGCTACCCTTGAATTGATAACCAACAAGGGGGCATTCAATCAGCTACCGCCCGACCTTCAGGCTATCGTCAGAACGGCGGCGGCTCGTGCAAATATATGGATGCTCTCAGAATTCGAGTCCAAGAACAATCTCTACTTGAAAAAACTTGTCGAGGAACACAACGTCCAGCTGAAACGGTTTCCAGATGACGTACTTGCCACCCTCCGAAAATATGCCGCTGAGGTCATTGACGAACTTGTTGCCAAAGACCCGATGAGCAAGAAAATCTATGCCTCATTCAGCAAATTTCAGAAAGATGTAGGCGGCTGGGCAGAGCTTTCTGAAAAAGTGTATTACACGGGAATAAGCGGCTGATTCTTCCCACCGATTGAACGGATAGAGAGGGTCCTCGAAAGGGGGCCCTTTCCTCGTTCAGGGCCAACACCATCTTAGCGAACCAGAGCGCCGGGTAGCCAGGTCGCCATTTCAGGCATCAGAATCACGAGACTCAACCCGATCAGCTGAATCACGATAAACGGCACAATCCCACGATAGATATGCCCCGTCTGGACTTCCGGCGGTGCAACCCCCTTCAAGTAAAACAGTGAGAACCCGAACGGCGGGGTAAGAAACGATGTCTGAAGATTCATCGCGATCAATATGCCGATCCACAGCAGATCCACATTCAGAGCCACGAATATCGGGGCCACCACAGGCACGATGATGAACGTGATCTCTATGAAATCAATGAAAAATCCCGCAACGAAGATCACAACCATCACAAGCGCCAGAAATGTGTTGGGTCCAAGATTCGCGCCCAGAATCATCTGTGTCAGATAAGCATCCCCTCGCATACCGCGAAACACCAACCCGAACGCAGTAGCTCCCACCAGAATGATGAACACCATACACGTTAGGCGCGTCGTTTCGGCCATCACCGACTTGAGTGTCTCGTAGGTGAACCTTCTCTGAAAGATAGTCAGCAGAGTTGCACCAAGCGCCCCTACGGCAGCAGCCTCCGTAGGAGATGCAATCCCCGCAAAAATTGACCCCAGCACAGCGAGAATCAGAACAAAAGGCAATACAAAAGCCTGAAGGACCCGACCGAGCATTCCTTTTCCGCGAAAACGATCCAGTTCCTCCCTGGGCATCGCAGGCGCAAAATCGGGCCTGGCAATCGCCACGATTGCGATCCATACCAGATACAAGCCCACCAGAACGAAACCCGGAATGACGGCCCCCATAAACATATCACCGATCGACACATTCAGAATACTGCCGAGGAGTACAAGTACGATACTCGGAGGAATGATCTGGCCGAGCGTCCCGGATGCCGCAATCGTACCCGTTGCCACCTCTATCCTGTACCCCCGCTTCAACATCGTTGGCAAACTCAGCAACCCCATCGTTACCACGGTTGCGCCAACGATTCCAGTAGAGGCGCCAAGTAATGCGCCCACCACCACGACTGACATCGCAAGCCCACCTCGCAGTCTGCCAAACAGCAGCGCCATCGTCTCGAGAAGTTGCTCAGCCAGGCCCGACTTTTCCAGCATCACACCCATAAACACAAACAGGGGGACCGCGATGAGGACATAATTGGTCATCACACCCCAGATCCGCAGCGGAAGGAGATTAAAAAACTCCATTCCGAAGGTGAGATAGCCGAGAATAAACGACACACCCCCTAAGGTAAAAGCCACGGGAAATCCAAACAGCAGCAGAATGAACAGGACCCCGAAGAGAATCAGCGGCATCGCCTCGATCATATGCCGGCCTCCACGTGATCTTCTTCAGGCGCTTCAGACAGATTCTGATCTCCCATGAGCCTGAGGAAGGATTCACATGCCAGGGAGAGCCCTTGCAGGAACAGCAGGAAGAACCCCAGGGGGATCATCCCCTTCAAGATGTAGCGCGCAGGCAAACCGCCCGGATCCGGAGAGGTCTCATTGAACATCAGTGCATTCGCGACAAAGTTTTGGGAGCTCCAAATAACCACCACAGCAAATGGCAGGAGAAACACCAGACTCCCCACAAGATCCACGATCGCCTTGGTCTTCTCCGAGAATCTGGTATAAAACACGTCCACGCGAACGTGTCCATTGTACTTCAGCGTATACGCCGCCCCGAGCAGAAATATCACAGAAAACAGGTGCCACTCGAGCTCTTGAACAGCCACAGTACTCGTCTTGAGCAAATACCGACTGAACACATCGTAACACACGACCACAACCAGAAGCGCCGTTAACCAAGAAACCCCGAACCCGATTTTCTCATTCAACCAATTGATCCCTTTAACAAACGCCCTCATAACCCTTCCCTCTTTGTAACGACTTGAACACTTCATTTTCCACGCCTGCTATCGGCCACCATATCCCACTAACCATTGCGAACCCAATCGCCCAGGAGCTATCTCCGGACCCCGGACCCCGGACTCCGGACACTCCTATCGAACTATTATACCCATCACGAGCGGCATTTTCCAGGACAATTCATCCATGCCCTAGACAAGGATTTGTTGTTACGATTCCGGCCCTTCTTCTTTATATTCCAAGCAACGGAACGGAATTGAGAATCTGGACCATGCCAACCCCTGGAGAGCCGAAATGGCGGATCAAGACATGCTACTTACCGATACGCAGGTGCAGCAATTCATTGTGGACGGGTACATCAATCTGAACGCCGATTATCCGGCCTCGTTTCACAAAGGTGTGCATGGCCAGATCGAAGAGATCTTCGAGAAGGAAGGAAATGTTGGAAACAACATTCTGCCCAGGCTGCCCGCCATCCGCCAGGTATTCGATCATCCAGCCGTAAGTGGTGCCTTGACCAGCCTCCTGGGTCCGGAGTACATTCTCAATCCTCACAGACACTGCCATCTCAACCCACCCGGAAGCAAAGGACAGGGCTGGCACAAGGACTGTTACGTCTACGACCACAACATCAGACACCCGCGATTCCACTGGGTACTTGCATTTTATTATCCCCAGGATACGACTGAGGACATGGGAGCTTCCGGTATCATTCCCGGCACTCAGTTCCGCAAATCGCTCTCGAATCCAGATCCTGCGCAAACTGAAGAATCTGGGCTGTCCGTCTGTGGACCCGCCGGCACGGTCTGCCTGATCCACTTCGACTCATGGCACCGGGCAACACCAAATGTCAGCGCAAAAAAGCGCTACATGTTGAAATTCCAGTTCGCCAGAATGCACGAACCGGCAAAACCCACCTGGAATATCTCCAGCAAGAAGTGGACACCCCCCGAAAGCGATCCCAACCCGGCTGTTTCCCTCGATGTGTGGAACTGGCTGTGTGGTCAGTCTGGAGAACGAACAGGCGATACTTCCGATACCTCTACTTCGCTGGAATTATTAAAAGATCCTTCGGAAAGTGTGCGATTGAATGCAGCCTACGCTTTGGCGGCACAGGGCGAATCTGCAGTGCAGACGCTAGTCGAGCAGATGATTGAGGAAACGAAAGCGGCAGTGGACGAAACAACTGCGACTACGGCCGACAACGCACACGGAACCAACCCGACAGCGGGAGTTTGCGCCAGGGCGCTCTCCACAATGGGTGAATGCGCGATTCCTGCACTCCTGGAGGCTGCCCGGAACAAAGACTGGTGGGTGCGGGCTATGGCGGTGGATATGCTCACAAAAATGGGACCTGTTGCGAAATCCGCCGTACCTGCTTTGACATCCGGTCTGGATGACGAACACTGGTGGGTTCGCAGAAATTGTGCAGAAGGTCTGAAGGCTATGAACGAGTTTCCGGAAACGGTGGTAAACGCTCTGACCAAAGCGGTGAGCGACCCCGACTACAGAGTTCGCAGAAATGCCGCCCTGGCCATTACCGACGTAGGCCCCGACGCCGAAGGTGCCATACCGAATCTGCTGGAAATGCTGGATGATGAAAACAGATATAACCGGTTCTATGCGGCAACTGCGTTGAAAGGCATAGGTACACAGAAAGCGAATTCGGCTCTGTTGGACAATCTCTTTACGGCGCGCTGGTGTCCCATCACCACACCTGAAAGCACATTCTAGGGGAATTGTTGGAAATGAATGAACTTGAAGAGGGAGCGAGGCTTCAACTCGATTTCCAGAAGCTTGCGAAAATAGCTGCGACAAATTCCAACGTGGTACCCGTGGCCGTCCAGAATGCAGACACGCAGGAAGTCATCCTCATCGCGTACGCGAACAAGGCGGCACTTGACCATACCATAGAAACCAGAACCGCCACATTTTGGAGCACCTCTCGGAACCAGCTCTGGATCAAAGGCGAATCCTCAGGTGAGACCTTTGAGCTCCTGGAAATTTCTGTCAACTGTGAGCAGAATTCCCTCGTCTATGTCGTCAGGCCTCGTCGTGGATCGATCTGCCACACGAAAAACCGGAGCGGGCAACCCAGAAACTGCTACTATCGCCGACTGAACCTGGACACCGGTGAACTAGAAAATACAGACTCGTAACCCATGAAGTTGACGACAATTGAACAATCGAAACCAATGCCTGCAATATTGCGGGCATTTTCATTATAACTGTGTCAGGACAACTCTTCTTGTGAATCACCGGCTCAGACGTGTCCGAAAAGGTAGAAGGGAGAGATAGAGTCGATGGCAAAGAAATCACTTGGACCGCAGGCCTCATCTCAATCGAATGACCTTGTCAATGCCGTCGGAATCTGTCAGGCGGCGCAGGCAGGTGACACGGAATCCCTGCGACGAATTCTCGAGTCCGAACCTGATCTCCTGGAAGCCGAGCATCCCCATATGCGGGGGAAAGCACGGCAGACAGCGATTCACTTCGCCGCTCGCGAAGGCCATCTGGAAGCAGTGAAACTCCTCCTGTCAGCCGGCGCCAATCCTTTGCGTGGTTTTTTTCACAACTATCCGGTTCCCAGCGCCTTGTCCCTTGCTCGTTCAGAGGGCCATTTCGAAATCGTCCAGGCCATTGAGGACCATGTTTTTCATGCGGTCGAATCGCAGCCGGGCAGGCTGAATGAAACGGACGAAGACGGCAATACCTTACTTCACCTGTCGGTGTATCACAGGCACCGGCCACTGGTGGGAAAGCTGCTTCGCCTTGGAGCACAGGTGGATGCAAGAAACAACATGGGTCAGCGACCGATCCACCTTGCACTGTACAATGGAATGGGCGGTCCAGGGGAAATGCTCAGGGACGCCTATATCGATATTGCAGCAATTTTGCTGGATCACGGTGCCGAGCTTGATCTTTGGTGCGCCAGTGCAATGGGAGATGTAGCCAGTGTCCGTCGGCTGATTCAGGATTTGCCGGAAAGCATCAATGCGTCTAACGGTGCGCGACGCTATCCGGGAGGAGCAGATTACCCCATTTCAATTGCCGCTCACAATGGGCATCTCGAAGTGGTCCAACTCCTTCTCGAGCACGGTGCCGGTCCCGATGTGGAAAATGACAACGAATATCGTGAAAGTGATCAATTGGAGTCCGGGGCGCCTCTGGTCTTTGCAATCGCGCGCAACCACCTTGATATCGCTCACCTGTTGATCGATCGGCGTGCGCGTGTCGACGTGAGCATGATCCACTCTGGGCCTGGCATCCTTGACGTTGCCCTCGAGTCGGGAAATCAAGCGCTGATCGACCGAATCATCATCAAAGGTGGCAAACCGTTCGTCGGACACTATGTGGATACGAAAAATTATCTGGTCATCAGAGAGCTTCTGGATCGCTGCCCGAATGACCCCACTCAATCCGGAGGCGGATGGACGAATTTGCAGGCACTGCTTCTGGCCGGCGTTCGATCAGCCGAACCATCCGTGGTGGAAATGTGTCTGGCCAGGAACCCGGAAATGATACCTGGAGAAGGTACGTGGGGCCGGGGAAGTCACTGCCTCACCCACCACATTATTCGGTCCACCTTCCAAAAGACCTCACCCGATGCACACGACCGGATAAAGCGTATTTTGAAGATGTTACTGGAATACGGAGTTGACCCGAATGATACGGACAAACAGGGGCGAACGACGCTGCACACAGCCGCCAATGCAATCAGTGGATACGAACCCAATGAACCAGCATTGGTCGAAATCGTCGCAATGATCATCGATCACGGCGCCAACATCGATGCAGTCGACAAGGAATTCGGCACCACGCCACTCGCCTGGGCAATTCGATATGGCCGAATAGAACTCGCCCGCTACCTCATCGAGGTTGGGGCCTCGGTAGATCCCGATGGGGTTTCAGACGAAGTTTCGCCTCGTATGCTGGCGGAAAAATACGGAGATCAGAATGTCGTAGATATGCTGGAATCGAAGGAATGATTCCGTGCCATGTCGCGCAAGATAGCAAAGCAGAACCATTCAGGCCCAAGAGTGTATTTTCGTGACTTACGACTTTCTAATTATCGGCGCAGGCTCCGCCGGATGTGTGCTCGCCTCGAGATTGACCGAGAATCCGGACTGCAATGTCCTGCTTCTTGAAGCCGGTCCTGATTATCCGAACCAAGTCGACATACCGGATGATTTGAAGTATGGATTCGGCCCGCCATCAGGCATCCTCTCCAGAACCCATCAGTGGGACTACAGTGCAGACCTTACGGCTCTGGCTTCCGACATCCCGGTTCCAAGAGGAAAGGTCACAGGTGGTTCCAGTTCAGTAAATGCCCAGATCTTCCTTAGAGGATTACGCGATGACTTTTCAAGGTGGGCGGAACTCGGAAACGACCAGTGGTCATTTGATCAGGTGCTGCCTTATTTCAAAAAACTGGAAGCCGATGCTGAGTTCGTAGACCAGAACCACGGAAACGCAGGTCCGGTACATGTCCAGCGATACGCGAAATCTCAGTGGCGCCCGGACCAGGAAGCATTCTACCAGGCTTGTCGGGATGCCGGATTCGACGATTGCCCGGACCTCAATCATCCCGATTCGGGAGACGGCGTGGGGCCGTTTCCCCTGAACAACAAATTAAGAACGCGCATCAGTATGGCGCTGGCCTATCTGGATCCCGCCCGAAGTCGTAAGAACCTGACCATCAAACCAGACTGCCGCGCGCTTCGAATCGTGTTCAAGGAAACACGCGCCACTGGGGTAGAAATATCATCGGCCGGATCTCCCGAAACCTGTCACGCCGACCAGATCATCCTTTCTGCGGGCGCCATCGGATCTCCGCATCTCCTTTTGTGCTCGGGTGTAGGACCTGAAGAACAGCTCGAAGAATTTGGTATCCCGCCTGTCTTGCCGCTCACAGGCGTAGGCCAGAACCTGCAGGACCACCCCGCCGTGCCCATGACCTGGCAGCTCCACAAAGACCACATCGTGGATTCATCTACCCACAATCACCAGGTCGGACTCAGATATTCGTCGAACCTCGGTCAGATTGCCACAGATATGATCGTCTATAGTGCAGCCATCGCCGACAGTCACGAATTCCTTATGAGACCCACGGTAAATCTCGCACTCAGCAGAGGTGAAGTTACCCTGGGCTCCTCCAATCCACTGGTTCCACCATCGCTTGACTTCAAACTTTTCTCAAACCCACAAGATCGTCAACGGATCCACGAGGGCATTCACTTCTGTGCAGAACTCGCCAAACACGACGCCTTTTCCACAATCATCCAGCAACCTTTGCAGCCCACTCGCGATCTCCTTGTCGCACGCGAATCACTCGACGTCTGGATCGACAATAACGCGTCCACAGGTCACCATGTCTCGTGCACCTGCAAAATGGGACCTGCCGCCGATCCTCTCGCCGTGGTCGACCAGTCGGGTCGAGTCCACGGGCTGGACCACCTTCAGATTGTCGACGCCTCGATAATGCCCGAATGTGTCCGGGCAAACATCCAAGCCACCATCCTTATGATCGCCGAAAAAATCGCAGACGACTTGAATCCCTGAGCGATCTCTCTTACCACAAAAAATCCGACCTCTCAATGCATTGAGGTCGGCATATCAGTAATTTTCCAAAGCCGTAGGCTCTTGCCGCCAATAGCAGCGGCCGCCTTCGTCATTTCCCAAAATCAGTGCGCCACTATGCCTCCGCCATCTCTCCTTGATTCAGATGAAACCTCGGAGAGGTCATCTCATCGGTGATAACTCGCTGAAAATCTCCCAGCCGAATCCGCACACCCGGATAGATCGTGCTTCGCACAATGATCTTGGCATCTTTCAAACCCGCCGATGCCTTTGTCTCGATAGCTTTCTTTTCCTGAACCAGTTTCTGGTTGACCTGCACAAACTCCCCGAGCTTCCTGGCTGAATTGGCCAGTACCTTTCTCTTCGCCCCGGTCGATGCTGCAAGCATGTTCTGAATCTGTGCAACATCCAGTCGTTCAAGGCCGAAACGATCGAGGATTCTTTGAATCTGCTTGTTCGACTCATTAAGATGTACAGTCAAGTCATCCAGCTTTTGTGCCATCATCAGATCCATTCCTGCATTCAGGACCGTCTTCGTACTGGCCGCGTTGCCTGCGAAAAATACATCGATTCCACGCAAACCCCAGCACTCACCGCCAACAATGCTGCCACCCCTCCGCCCTTCGCCCTGCAAAACTTTGACCCCTCCTGCGCGAAGAAAAGGCTGCATAGCATAGTTCCCGATGGAAATGTTTTTTGCCGTTTGGACGGTGGCTTCCTGTACGAATTGAGTCCGAATATCTCCCAGGGCCGTCACCCTCGTTTTCCGACCGACGATCCCCTTCCCTATCCTCACATCCCCCTGGGAAACAACGGTAGCCCCCGGCTCCACCGTTCCTCCAACAACCACATCTCCGCCGGCCTTCACCGAGAATCCCGGGCCTACATTGCCCTTTACGTAAATATCTCCACTGAACTTCAGATTTCCCGTCGTAAACCCCACATCTCCGTCCACCCTGAGAATCTCTACCACCCAGACCTCTTTCCCCCGATATTTCAGCATGCCGTCAGTCTTGGCATAAAACTCTACTATGCCCCCTTCTGCAACCTTTTTCACCACATTTCTGCCGGCCTCCAACTCAACATTCTCGCCGTCTTCCGCCGGACAGACCTGGGCCTTCACCTTTCGCCCTGCCTTCCCTCTTGTAGGCGGTGTTCTTTTGGCTACCAGTTGTTCGGCCTGCACATCAGGGGCAAAATTTACTTCTTTGAAATCAATCGAGCCATCTTCCCTTTCCACACCGGCGTGACGCTCGGTGTCCACCAATATTTCAACTTGCCCGTCATCCCCGGGTGTAGGAGCCTTCCCTTCTGCAAGCAGCCAGG
>CAVOEZ010000034.1:0-12937 GCA_963694355.1 Latescibacteria bacterium UBA2968
CTGACTAAAAACTCGGAATCGTACAAGCAGACACCTGGAGAAAAATCGTGAACAGAAGAATACTACGCACGACCTATCACGCAGAAATCGACGAAATCAATTTCACACACGGCCTGCCAGCGTGGATGACCGAATCGCTCACAGGATCATCGACCACGTCAACATACGACTATACGGATCCCTACGGGAGCAACTATGAAATGGTCTTGAAGGGAAAGGCCGGAGACGGCGTCACCCTGAGCGGATCTCCAATGAGCACATCTGTGGTGAAAGTGCTCGAGTTGGAGGCCATTGGGGTCACGGTCGCCGGCCCCGCCAAACTAAGCCTTGGTCTTGCCTCGCAGCCGTACGGAGCCGCTGGTATTCACTTCGATGCTATACCCGGCGATGCGGGAGTGCCCCAGGCCGGACGTGTCCAGCTGCTGCTCAAAAATGGTGAGGCGGAAGGAGAAAGGATCCTCTTCGACGAAGGCAGCGAAGAGAAGATTTCAGACAGCAGAACGGTGATCGAAGACCTGGATCTGGCGGTCATCGTCAACACCGAAAAAAAGATCGCCGAAGCCCACCTGGGATACTCCTATGTGTCCTGCGGTCCTGACGGCTTTCCTGCGGGGAAAGTACTCGCACCCACATTGATGGCGACTCTGGTTGAGGATGGCGAGGCCACAGTGAAAGTGAGGAGACTGAAGATCGGGACGTATAGCTGATTAGGGGGACGTCTCTCATCTCCGAGGATCGTGAGTGGGACTTGTAGCTGTCAATGAATGGAGGTATTTCGGTGAAAAAAATCTGTCTGCTGCTTCTCACATCGCTCAGCCTGACTGCCGTTCCCCTGTACGCGCTTGAGAACCCGGGACTCTCGAAAGGTCAGGCCGTGTATGTACCGGCATACTCTCACATCTACAGCGGCCAGCGGGCCTTGCCGTTCCTGTTGACCGTCACCTTGAGCATCAGAAATAGCGACTCGAACCACGAAATCAAGATCACTTCAATAGATTTCTTTCGAGCAGAGGGAAAGCTCGGAAAACTTGAACTGGAATTACCTGCGACCCTGATGCCCCTGGGATCCATGCGAGCCGTCGTACCCGGCAAAGACAATGTAGGCGGTTCCGGAGCGCACTTCATCGTCAAGTGGACATCGGAAAAACTCGCGAACCCCCCGATCATCGAGTCGATCATGATTGGAACCCAGCAGCAGCAAGGTGTGTCATTCACGTCCCGGGGTAGGGCAATCATCCCATCCAATTGAGAAAATCACATCCTGGCCCAATTCAGTCCTGCAATTCACCCTTGTAGCAAGGGAGAATTCCTATGAAATCACCTGTACCGAGCCTCTTCGTCATAGCTGCTTTATCGATGGGATCCGTGCTGGCGGCCGAGAAACCCGGCCCAGAGAACGACTACGGCCGCGCCAATATCGGAGGAAGTCAGGGCACGATAAAATGGGAGTCACTGCTTCACGGAGAGGGCCTGAAGGGTTGGGAGGCTCAAGAGAAGCCCTGGACAGCCAACGCATGGTCGCGCAAAGGGGACACCATAATCGCCGACCTCACAGAAGGTCGACGTGCCCTGTTGATTCAGGGTAACGCCACCTGGAAATCCTACGAAATAAAAGTACAGGCCACCCTGGAGAAGGGTTCAGCGCTTCAGATCCATTTTTCGGTCTCGGAAGACCGGAAATCGTCCTATCACTTCGCAACGCTCACCGGGTGGAAAGCGATCGCGATCATCAAACAGGATCACACCAAGCTGGACGTCGCGAACTTCATCTTCGAGCGGGGCCGTGAGTATGACATCGTCATCGCGGTTCGGGGCAACTCGATCACCAGCTATATCGATGGTAAACTGATCAACCGCCTGACACTACCGACACCCCCCGATCGTATCGAACCGCTGCTGATCGCTGCAGTACCACAGAATATTCGGCTGCTTGCTCATCAGATCTCCCAGGGGTGATCACAGGCTCACCTCAGTCACGCACCTCGGCAACTACCGCCAGCTCAACACTCGCACCCAGGGGCAACTCACTCACTCCGATCGCGATCCTCGCGTGGCTCCCCTTCTCGCCCAGCACCTCGGCCAGAAACTCGGACGCGCCATTGATCACCTTGGGCTGATCGGTGAATCCATCTGCCGAACACACGAAGCCTTCCACACGCACAAGCTGCACGACATTGTCCAGCGAACCCGCCTCTGCATTCAGAATGCTCAACGCGTTCAGGGCGCACAACTTCGCTGCCTCGTATCCGTCCTCCAGCGTAAGATCCGCACCCACTCTTCCGATCGACTTGAGCTCCCCACCGGACATCGGCAATTGACCCGCCACGAAAATAAGATTACCGGTTCGCTTAGCGCGCACGTACGCGCCGGCGGGGCTTGCGGGTTCGGGAAGGGTTACACCCAATTCGACCAACTTGTCTGCCACTGACATTTGTTTCTCCTTCAAGAAAACGGACGACCGGGTGGGTCGCCCTTATTGGTGTTCACCTTTGGTCATCGGGCGGTGGGAGTGGTTTGGTGAGGATTTCGGATCAGAAGGGAACACGATCAGAACCAATGGATTCTGTGATCGCGGGGTTCTCGATACAATCCTGAATGGGGTTCGCCCACCCAGGATCACTCGAACATACGGGGGGAATTCTCCGACAAAACCGGTGACTGCACCACAAATTTCCCAAGCGGATTATTCTCTACACCAAACTGAAGACCGCCTGTTTCTACTCCGCCTGATCCGCTCCGGCGACTGCCTTCTTCACGAACGCCACGAGATCTCCCAGGGGCACATCCTGACGATCTTCTTCGGTTCGCATCTTCACTTCCACCTGGCCGTTTGCGAGACCTCTCGAGCCCACCGTTATACGGATCGGAATTCCGATCAGATCGGCGTCATTGAACTTCACGCCGGCGCGCTCGTCGCGGTCATCCACCAGCACGTCGATCCCCTGGTCCTCCAGATCCTTTGATAAACCCTCGGCCGCTTCCAGCTCGCCCTTGGGCTTGTTCCCGGACAGCACAACGATATGCACCTGGAAGGGTGCCACAGACATTGGCCAGATAATCCCGTTGTCGTCGTGGTGCTCCTCAATAATACACGCCAGCAGTCGGCCGAGACCGATACCGTAGGAACCCATAACCACCGGTCGTGCCTGACTCTCTTCATCCAGAACACTTACCCCCAGAGCCTCGGTGTATTTCGTGCCCAGCTTGAAGATATTCCCCACCTCGATCCCACGAACACTGCGCTGCGTGGACCCGCAAGTCGGACAGGGCATCCCTTCGGAAACAGCCACCAGATCCGTCACCAGATTCGGTTCGAAATCACGCCCGCAATTCACATTGAGATAGTGATGGTCCACTTTGTTCGCACCAGACACCAGATTGCTCGCTCCTGCGACGAACTCGTCCACCACCAGAATCGCGTCATCGCTCACCCCTACGGGAGAGCCGTACCCGGGTTCGGATCCGATCGCGCGAATCTCCTCCTCGGTCGCTGGCCGCATCTCCGTCGCCTCCACAGCATTCGCCAGCTTCGTCTCGTTCAACTCGTGATCCCCTCGGAGCAGGGCAAACACGAAACGGTCCTCACCCGCCACCGTGGCCATCAGAAAAACCGCCTTCGCCGTCTTCGACTCCGGAATCTTCAAGAAATCCGCGAGCTCCTTGATGGTCGTACACCCGGGCGTCTCCACCTCTTCCAGCGCGGCGGCCTCTTCCTTAACGATCTCCTCCCGCTGAAACGTCGCAATCTGACGGTTCGCACTGTACCCACAATCGTCACAAAGCAGCAGCGTATCTTCTCCCGCCGAATTCAAATACATAAACTCGTGCGCGCCCGTTCCCCCCATCATCCCGGTATCACTCTCCACAGCGATCACCGACTCGCCGAGACCCGACCGCTTGAAGATATTCTCATACGCCCGGTACATATCCTGATACACCGCGTCCAGCCCCGCTTCATCGATATCGAAACTGTAAGCGTCCTTCATCGTGAACTCACGCACACGAATCAGACCGCCCCGGCTTCGCGGCTCATCTCGAAACTTGGTCTGCAGCTGAAACACACTCATCGGCAGTTGTCGATAACTGTGGAGAATATTCCTCGCGAGATCAGCCACCGCTTCCTCGTGGGTCATCGCCAGACACATCTCCCGATCGCCGCGGTCGCGCATTCTCAACATCTCCGAACCGATCTCGGTCCAGCGCCCGCTCTCCTGCCACAGCTCCGCCGGCTGGACGATGGGCATACTCAGCTCGGCGCACTCTATCGCCGTCATCTCTTCCCGCAGGATCTTTTCGATCTTCTGCTTCACCCTCAGTCCCAGCGGCAAATAACTGAAAATACCCGCCGCAAGTGGCCGGATCAGCCCGGCCCTCAGCGCAAGCTGGTGACTCACCAATTCCGCATCTGAAGGCGCTTCTCGAAGCGTCTGAACGAACAGTCGACTATACTTCATTTCTACCCCACCTGGATCGAATTGATTTAACGAAACTCCAATATTCTGTTGGCCGTACCGCCCAGGATCCATTTCAGATCTTCACCGCTCACGAACGGCCAGGTCTTCGGCAGTGCAAGGGCCATTTCCACTGTCTCGTGCAGGGAAACTGGAGGAAAATCACTCCCCCACATCAAACGTTCGGGTCCAAATGCCTCCAGAGCCTTCTCAATAAACGGCTCCACTTCCCGATAAGGATATCCACGCCCAAACGCGTAGAACCCGGACAACATAAAAACCGTATTGGGATACTGTGAATAGCTCAGCACGCGTTCGAACTCCGGATAGTCAGGCGACCTGTCCACATCCGGAAACCACCCCATATGTTCGATCCTGAACATCGAGTTAGGGTAACGCTGAATATACCCCTCGGTTCTCGGATCGATAATCCCCTCGATCCCCCCACTCAAACTCGCCATAATTCCCAGTTCACCCACCGCTTCCCAGACCGCCTCGTTCTCCGTCTTCGCCGGAATCCTCAGACCCGCCAATTTGTACTCTTTTACTTCTTTGCGAATCCGATCGCCCGCATCGGCCGCGCCGTAATCCACCGCACCCAGAGATGCGAATCGCCCGGGGTATCGCTTCATACACTGATCCAGATAGGCATTATCGTGACACCCACCGTACTGTACCAACAGACATCTTCCAATACCGGCCGAATCCATCTGCGCAACCAGAACATCCACCTCCACATACTTTGTCAACCCAACGTGCACGTGCGCATCGACAACTTCCATTGTATCTCCCGTACTCCGATAAATGTTCAACCCATCTGAATCAGGAACAACTCCGCAGTGGAATCTCCATCAAAGACGCGCGTTCTCGATCATAATACAGCCTTGCACAAAACGGCTCGAAATAGGGAAACGTATAGGTTGTATTGTAATTGGTCACATCCAGCCTAAGCTTGTGACCGGTCCCCAGGGAATATCCAATCATTCGCAGCGTAATCTCCACGTCCAGATGGCTCCCCGGCTGCACCGACCGGTCCCCAAAGTCACCCCGGGTAATCAGCATCTCTTCTCCCCCGGGCGACACGTCGAACAGCTCCGCGTGCACCTGAAGTATCGGCCTGTTGCAGAGCATCTTGAACCGCGCCACGGGAGCGCCAAGAATCTCTACGGGTTCGGCCAGGAGATCGCCTTCGAAACTGATCACCTCTCGCACCAGGGCGTTCGGCACCCCCTCCATATCATCCATCACCGCAGAGGTCAGTGTATAGTCCCGGTCATTCAGACGATTGTTCACATTGGCGTGAGTCTGAACGCCCTCCTCTTTCTCCCTCGAAAGCTTCCCACCTTGGCGCAGGTAATACGTATCCGTCTTCACTTCCCCAGGCGGCAAAGCGTCAAGCGTACCGTGATCCCACGTCGGCCTCCGCGTATAGGTAATTGGCGGCTCATCCATAATCCCGTTCTCTTCGCCCTTCAACCAGTGGTCCAGCCACCTGTCGATCAGCCCGGCACGCAGGGACTGCGCCCCGGAATCGTCCTGACCTTCGTGTCCTCCGCCGCCAATGTAGAGCTTCTTCGGCACCTGGAGGCGATCGTACATCTCCACCACCTCATTCGGCGGCATACCCACATCGTGCCAGCCGTGCACAATGAACACCGGGCACTTCACCCGATTAACAAAAATGATCGGCGAACACGGACGCAGCCACTCCCGAATCAAATCCCAGTCACCCGAAATCGCCCACTGCCGCATCAACTCCTGAAACCCGGCGGACATAATCCGCCTGCGCATCGTGCGCGTAAAAAACCACTTAGTCAAACAGTTGTTCCGAACAGCGAAATCGTCGTGACGTGTGTGAATATTCTGAGGGACCACCGTGGCCACCCCCGGGTGATGAGCCGCGGCCATATGACTGTGCCACCCGCCCTGGGAACTTCCCACCGCGCCCAGCTTCTCCTTGTGAACGGGCTGCTCGCGAAGCACCCAGTCGATCATATCCTGCAGATCGAACACCTCTCGCGGACCCATATGAAAAGTCAGCCCCTCGGAGTCCCCCTGTCCACGAATACTGTAGCAAACGGTAAGATACCCTCTGTCCGCAAATCGCCGCCCCTGACCGATGGTGGACGCCTTGCTCCCTGCGTCACCGTGCCCGTGCGTGAACAGGATACCGGGCCACCCGCCTTCGGGCGCTGTCCCCTCGGGCGAGCAAACGGAGACATCCAGACCAATACCATCGTTCATCACCACCCAATACGCCTTTTCCGAATACCCCATTCCAGGCTCCTGAGCCAAAGTCCAAACTCCTAATCGATATCCACCACGAGACCATCTTCAGCAACCATCACCTCGCCGTCATATCCCGCCCGAATCTGCTCCGCCATCCGGTAAGGCGCCGTCCGGTCGCCCGTAATATCCTCGATCACGAGATGTTTGATCATCACCCGCTTCACACTCGCTTCCGCAGCGATCCTCGCAATATCCGCAGGTGTAATGTGCCACGCGCCCCAGGGCTGTTCGGCCAGGAACTCGGGCGTGCCCGAGCACTCGATTGAAAGCAGGTCCGCACCTTTGCAGAACGCCACGAAATTCGCGTCAGGCGTCCCGTCACCCGTAATCACGATCCGATGTCCCACCGTATCCACCTTGAAGACCAGGGTAGGAATATGTCCGTGATCGGTAGAAGTCGTGGAAACGGTCCAGGAATCCGAGGACAGGAACTCGCCCTGGGGGGGCGCCTCGATCACCTCCGGATCCAGCGGCTCAATATCCTTCCCGTGACTCAGCCTGCTCTGTATATCCTGCTCGAACGGAGGTCGGATAATACGTTCCACAAAGTCCCTGGTACCCTCGGGCCCATAAATCTTCAGCCGCGACTTCCTCCCCTTCACCCAACCCACGAACACCAGATAGGGCACATCCACGATATGGTCGAAATGCAAATGGGTCAGAAAAAGCCGATCCACCTGTTCACATCCCACACCCGCCTTCGCCAGATTGGTACTCGCAGATCGGCCGCAGTCGAACATCCACACTTCATCTCCGATATGCAGAATCTGCGAAGGACCTCCCCGCTCCGGGTTGTCCCTCACTGCACCGCTGCCGAGCATCACGTATCTAAGACTCATTCGCCCTGTCCCTTGTTGCTCCGACCCAGACCCACAGCCGGAGCAGTCAATCCTTATACGCCCAACGACTTCAGAAAAGATTGGCTCTTCTCCGTGCGTTCCCCTGGTGTGCCCGGTCCGACAATGGCATCCTGCTCCACCACCAGCCACCCGGAATAACCCACCTTATCGAGCTCGGCGATCAAATCCCCAAATGCGAACGTACTCTCCGACGGATCGCAGAAAACACCGTGTGAAACCGCCTCCTGGTAGTCCCACCCTTCGAATCTCGCGGCGGACGCCATCTCCGCGTTGTAACCCTTCAGGTGAACGTGCCAGACACGATCTTCAAAGCGTCGCACAAGCTGCAGGGGATCGCCGCCACCGTAAGCGTACTGTCCGGTATCCAGACACAACCCGAGGATCCGAGGATGGGTAGCCTCCATCAGAAATGACAGCTCCTCGGGGGTTTCCACGAATCCACCGCAGTGAGGATGAAACGCCGTCCTCAGTCCCGTTTCGTTCAGAACAGTAAGGGCGATCTGGTTTACCGCGTGGGCAGCCACCTCCCATTGCGGCATACTGAACCCCTGTTCCACACCAATCCGGCCGGCACAGTGTGACCGCACCGAATCCATCAGAATCTCATCTGAAAGAACCACCACAGGGGATTCTTCGCCCTCGACCTCCGACAGCAGCCGAGCCACCTCGAGCGCTCTGGTTTCACCAATATATCTCGAATCCGGGTCGCTCAGCGGGATAGGGACGAACGCACCGGCCAACGAGAGATCGCGGCTCCTCAGTTCTGAACGAAGCAGCTCCGGATCGGTAGGCATAAACCCGTAATCACCCAGTTCCACACCGGAATATCCCGCTGCCGCTGCTTCATCGAGAACCTTCGTATACGCAGGAGAATCATCATCCCGACTGAACGCAGAAACGCCCCAGGAACAAGGGGAATTCGCCACGCCGGTCAACTTGGAAACCATTTGCAACCTCGGTTTGAATTATTGCTCCAGAGGTAAACCTGTTTCAACTCGGATCAAGCGACCAATATACCACCTTCCGCAGACCGTGTCAAACCGGGGCCCGATCCGCAAATTACCCCGAAATTTCCGGTTCGAACCGTTTCAATCTGCCCTTGTCGAGTTTCCTCGAGATCGTGCCACCCGATCTGCAGCACTCCCGGATCGTCCAATTGAATTGGCTCTGTCGAGGCCACCTGGACGTAAAAGAACGACCGTAAAAACGATCCTGACCCCCAAGTCCAACTCCAAATATCTATTATTGAAATTTATTTATATAATAAAAACAACAAGTTAATTTTTTGACCAATTTTCCCTGCCCTGGGAAAATTCGATATCTTTCTGATTCCCAGGTCTCCAGGCGCTCTGAAATTTCTGCTTCCGCCGTTTGACTACGATCTTTAGCAGCAATCACCTTTCTGTCGCATAACTCGTTTTTTTACATTATCTTTCCTCTGATTCTGCCGCACGGTGCTCCCGCAACTTCTGAAACTTTGCTTTCGGTCAGAGTCGACTAACCTGAGGGTGCCGCCCGGCGACCACCTTCACTTTTCTTGTTACCTTTTTGTATAGCCCCTCTCTAACTAATTAAACCGCCACTCATTATGCGGCTCACACGGTGAGGAGATGATTTGGACGATCAGGCAGATATTGCCCTAATCGCCGCCTGTCAGCAGGGAGATCCCAGAGCGTTCCGGGAAGTCTTCGAAACCTATCGGGATCGGATCTACGGACTCTGCAGACATATGTCCGGTAATCCTGAAGACGCCGAAGACCTCACTCAGGACGTCTTCGTCTCCGCCTTTCGTAACATCGCCTCTTTTCGAGCTGAGGCTGCGTTCGGCACCTGGCTCTACAGGATTGCGGTCAATCGCTGTTCGGCGGAACTGAGAAAGCGATCCCCCGGGTTCCGGTCCTTCGAAGCGATGGAGGAAGTGGAGGCGGCTCCGCCAACCCCTGGTCCGAATCCCGAGGACCTGATGGTTCACAAGGAACTCTCAGACCGGGTCGAAGCGGCCGTGGCGGCCTTACCCGATAATCTCCGAATGCTCTTTGTTCTGGGAACAATGGAAGGAATGCGATATCGCGAAAACGCGTCAGAGATGCACTCAAACCCTATATCGACAATTGAAACACGGCTCATCCACCGGGAAGACTTGAGGAACCCAATCAATGAATTGCTTTACTTGCGAAAGAAACCTGTCAGCCTACATCGACGACGAACTCCAGAATGATGTCCGTCTGGAAATAGAGGCCCACCTGGACACCTGTGATCGCTGTCGCCAGGACTACGAGAGTCAGCTCTCCGCCTGGGAGGCCGCTGGAAACGTCAGGGTGGAGTCCGCGCCAGACAAGCTCTGGCAGGCGCTGGAGGCGGAGCTCCAGACAAAGGGACCGGACACCACCCTGGAGGATCTGGCGCTCATCGTCCGGGGGCTCGCGAGTGAAGTTCGCGATCTCCGGCAGGCAATGGAAGGCCTGCGCCAGGATATGGAATTCCCGCTCGAAGAAACAGGCGATCGCTCCCGGACACCGGGCACTCGACTTAGCCTCTTCGAGGAATCTGTAAGACGTCGCTCCGGAATGAGCTAATCGTTGACTTTGCATTTTACTTAGGCTGCTCAACCACTAATCCTGCTATTCTCCTCCCGATTCCAGTACCAGTTCCCCCCTTTGCAAAAGGGGGACCGGGGGATTTAACCTTCACCACCGTATTCAGGACTGTCACAAGAGGCCAACACCGTGGACCACATCAAAATCCTCGTCGCCGAAGACTCTCCAGCGTCACGACAGGCCATCATTGCCCGCCTGGGAAAGAGGCCCTGAAGGAATTGGAGAGTGATGACTTCACGCTCCTCGTCACCGACTTCGAAATGCCCGAGCTCGACGGCCTTACGCTCGTAAAGGAAATCAGGAGCAGGTCTGGAGAGTACCTCAGCGAACTCCCTGTGCTAATGATGTCGGGGAACATCAAAAGGGACCAGGTCATTTCAGCGATCTCTGCCGGAGTCGACGACTTCCTGCTGAAACCGTACGATCCCGAAGATCTTCTCGAGAAAGTGGAAGCCCTGCTGAAGACCAAGCCGCCGGCCAGAGAAATCTCCGCAGAGTGGATCAAGACTCTTCCTAGAGTATTGGCACAGAAGGATATAGATGGATTGCTCCTGGTCGAAAATGAAGCACCGAAGGAGGCGGATAGAAAAGAAGACCATTCTGAGTCGTCCAAGGCCCGGCCCGTCATCACCTACGACTTCAAGCATCCACATCGCGTCTCCAAGGATCAGACGCGAACACTGGAGAACCTCCATTCTAACCTCGCGAGATTGCTGGCCTCCTCCTTTTCCAATCTTCATCGATCCGTTGTCGATGTGGACATCGCATTTGTGGATCAGACAACTTATGCCGAATTCGTAATGTCTCTTTCCAACCCCTCCTGCTCTTACACATTCACCATCGAACCCCTGGGGGGACCGGCAGTTATCGACTACTCCCTGCCGGTTGCCTATTCATTCATAGACCGGGCATTCGGCGGCAGAGGAAAGCACCCACCGGACAAACCCAAGCCCCTCACAGCGATTGAACGATCCGTAATGTCTCCTGTGCTTACGAGGACCCTGGCGGATCTGAAGCAAGCGTGGGAGGTCCTCCTGAAAATCGATGTATCAGATGCAGAGCTTGAGACCAATCCGGAGTTTATGCAAATCGCCCGACCTTCAGATACGGTTGTGCTCATCGCCTTCGAGGTGAACGCGCAATATGCGTCCGGACTCGTGAATCTCTGCCTCCCGTACTTCACCCTGGAACCTATTCTGGGTTACCTGAACGTCCAGTATTGGGCCAGCAGGCAACGCTCGGACGGGGCGCACCAGGACAACCAGCAAAGAGTTCTGAACATCCTGAAAAGTGTCGAAACGGAAATCCAGGTCATCTCCGCCAGAGGTCAGGTACCGGCAGCCGAAATCATCGGTCTACGAGAGGGAGACACGATTCTCCTCGAGACACGGACGGATGATCCAAGCATCGTCTACGTTGAGGACGAACCATTTTTTTACGCAAATCCGGGCACGAATTCCAAAGGCAAGAACACCGTGGAACTCATCCGGACCATTCCTCACGTCGACCACTTCGACGACATCAATTTGAAAAAGCGATTTACGGACTGATATCCCTGCAGCCGAGTGCCAACAGGAGCGAGGAAGAAATGTCAGAGCTCACAGACCGAAAAGACCTCCGGAGACTGGTCTCCGCACCGCGTGATAATCGTCAGCGATCCAACCCGGTCATCACCCACGATTTCGCGCACCCCACACGCGTTTCCAGGGATCAGACGCGAACGCTGGAGAACCTCCATTCAAATCTCGCCAGAATGTGCGCCGCCTCGTTCTCCACCATCCAGCGATCCGTCGTAGATGTGGACATCGCCTTTGTGGATCAGACCACCTACGCGGAATTCATAATGTCGCTCGCGAATCCCTCGTGCTCCTACACCTTCAAAATGGAGCCTCTTGGGGGACACGCCATAATCGACTTCAATCCTCACCTGACTTACGCCTTCGTGGATCGGAATTTTGGCGGCGTGGGCGAGCATCTACCCCCCAAGGGTCGACCGATGACCGCCATCGAGCGCACAGTAATGACGCAGGTTGTAACCAGAATGCTGGCCGACCTGGAGGCCACCTGGGAGCCGCTCCTAAAAGTCATGGTCGCGGACGCTGAACTTGAAACGAATCCAGAGTTTATGCAGGTATCTGCACCATCCGACACCGTCGTCCTGATCGCCTTCGAAGTTCATATGCAGCACGCGAAGGGGCTGGTCACGGTTTGTTATCCCTACTTCACCCTTGAACCGATAATGGCATATCTGAACGTTCAATCCTGGGCCAGTCGATCCCGCAAGGGATACAGTTTGGAGCGCAGGAAGGACCGCTTCTCGCAGCTCAGGTCTGTGAAGGCGAACGTGCGGGTGATCGCCGGCAGAGGTGAAGTCGACGCGGAGGAAATCTCGAGCATCGCCGTCGGTGACACCATCCTCCTGGAAACTCGCAAGGATGATCCTGGCGTGGTAGTTGTTCAGGATCAGCCCTTGTTTCTGGCGAGTACAGGATTGAGCGAAAAAGGACGCAACGCCGTACAACTTGTCAGGTCCATTCCACCCCAAGAAGGCAAACGGTACACCTAATATTTCCATTCCCAGGAAGCGCTCGGCTTTCACCTAAAAAGGAGAAACACGATGGCCGCTGAAAAAGATACGGCACTGGATCCGGGAACGGACCCGAACTGGCCAAGAGATGTGGACGCTCGGTTGAAACGCCTGGGCGGCGCCACAATCGAAGTCACCGTCGAACTGGGCCGC
>CAVOEZ010000035.1:0-12814 GCA_963694355.1 Latescibacteria bacterium UBA2968
GGCGAAGACAATCGAGGGTGAGATCTAATGAAGATTACGGCGGTGAAACCCATAGTGGTCTGTGAAGGGGGTCGCAACTTCACTTTTGTAAAGGTGGAGACCGACGAAGGGATCTATGGTGTCGGGGAGGCCGGGCTGGCTTTGCGTGGACAAGCTGTGGCGGAGGTGATTCGGTCCTTCGAACCCGATCTGCTTGGGGAAGATCCAGGACGCATAGAACACCTCTGGCAAAAGATGTTTCGTGGCGGATTCTTTCCTGGCGGCGTGTTGCAGACCTCGGCGATCAGTGCGGTGGATATCGCACTCTGGGATCTCAAGGGCAAGGCCCTCGGCGTGCCGGTGTACGAACTCCTGGGAGGACGAACAAGAGACAAGGTGGTCTGTTATCCGCACAATGGGGGGCAGGGTCTCGAGGGGCTTGTTGAGAGTTGTCGCAAAACAGTCGATGAGGGTTGGAAGTTCGTGAGATGGGGATTGACGGATGCGGACAGTGAGACCGGGTTCGAGCCCGCACGCGCCGTCAGATTTGGTATCGAACAGGTGGAGGCTGTCCGGGACGCCCTCGGGGACAGCGTGGAGATTCTCGTCGATGTTCACACAAGACTAGATCCTTCCGACGGTATTGCGTTCTGCAAGGCAGTGTCTCGATTTCGACCCTTTTTTATCGAGGATCCGATCCGAAGCGAAAATCCGGAAAGTTTGAAGCTGCTGCGGTCACAGACGTCAGTTCCTCTGGCGATAGGTGAACAGTACGCCAGCAAATGGCAGTTCCGCGAAGCGGTCGAGCAGGATCTTATGGATTACTGCAGACTGGATGTATGCATTGTGGGCGGACTGACGGAAGCCAGAAAAATCGCCGGATGGTGTGAAACGCACTATATCCAGCTCGCCCCTCACAATCCATTGGGACCCGTGGCCACGGCGGCTAGTTTGCACCTCTGTCTTTCTTCTCCCCTTGTAGGAGTACAGGAACTCGCCAGGCCGCCCGGATCTGTGTTGAAAGATCTGATTCCCGTTCAAGTCCCGTTCGAGAGCGGGTATCTGCTCCCCCCCGATTCACCCGGACTGGGTGTTGAGATCGATGAGGCGGCTGCGGTGGATCTCCCCGCACATCCGCCGGGAAAAGGACGAGGATTCGAACGTGATGATGGGTCCTACACGAACTGGTAGTTTTGGAGAGGGAGCGGCAAATGGGTTCTGAAATAAGGATCGGAGTAATCGGGTGCGCGCGCATTCTGAATGCGCATTTGAGAGGGTACAAGATTCTGGCGGAAGAGGCGCCGGGTGATCTTTTCCGAATCACAGCACTGTGTGCAAGGAAATCGGAGGATGCCCATCGATTCCTGAAACGTGGAGCAGGGCCAGGGCCGCGCCCGGCTCCGGTGGAATCCCCGGGAGATCCCCTGAATGCCCCTCATTCCTATGTGAGCGACCTTCACCCCGGTGAGGACGTGGAAGTATTTACCGACTATCGGGAGATGCTAAAATCAGGATCTGTGGACGCGGTTCTGATTCTGACCGGACACGACAACCACCACAGCATTGCGATCGATGCGATGACCGCCGGGAAGCACGTGGCCGTAGAAAAGCCGATGGCGATTACAGTGAAGGCCGCGCAGCTCATGTGCGACGTGGCCGAGGAGACCGGTAAAGTATTGAGTGTACATGAAAATGTGTATTTCAATCCTGCGACTCACGCCAGCGCATGGGCCGTTCAGAAGGGAATGATCGGGGAAGTGCAAATGGTCTATCGCGGTGTGATCGGATTCAGTTCACATCGACCGGATCTGGTGGCAGCCCGGACGCCCTGGCGGCAGACCCGACTGGGTGCGGGGGGCGGTGTGTCCATTGATCTGGGTGTGCATCTTTTCAATGGGATCCGTACGATCTGCGGGCCTGTGAAATCTGTCCAGGCCCTTTGGCGTGTGCTCGAACCTGTTCGCGTGATGATGGATGACGATGATCAGGATGTCGTTGAACGGGTGGAAAACCAGGTAGACGATGCGTTTTTCGCAAATTTCGAATTCGATTCCGGAGCGATTGGTCACACCGCGGTGGCACGCAGCGCTCGTGGTACGCGCATCGGTGTGCCCGGAGGTACCAATGTCTTTGGAAGCAAAGGGGCATTGTCGAACGGCCAGATTCATCTGGATGGCGCTACACCGGAGGAAGTGGATACCCGATTTGCGAACGATGCCGCTGCCGCCGATCTGGAACGCGTGAAACCCTTCGGCATCTCCGATCCATTTGCGTTGGAGAATCTGGATTGGCTCCAGGCGATCGCGAATGGACGCAAGCCGAGGATGACGGGGCAGGAAGGGGTCATCGATCTCGGGCTCAGTTACGCCATTCTCGAATCCGGCGTCTCAGGCAGGGCGGTAACCCTCAAGGAGATGCTAAGTGGTGAGGCTGACCAATACCAGAAGGAAATCAACGATCACTATGGTCTTTAGTCGCCAATGAACGGCAGGAGCTTGATGTGAAGATCACCGATGTTAAAACCACCACTTTGAGCGGATACAAGGACTGGAATTTCGTTCGTGTGGAAACCGACGCGGGCATCACAGGTACAGGTGAGGCGCACCCAGGTGAAGGGATTACTGACGTGATCCAGAAGCGTCTCAAACCTCTGCTGATTGGCAAGGATCCGCGTAACGTTGAGCCCCTTTACAACCATATGATCAGTCGTACGGTGGGTCAGTCTGTGGCCGGTATGGTCGTTGGTGCCATAGGCGGCTTAGAAACCGCGCTGTGGGATATTACCGGCAAGTCTCTTGGTGTTCCTGTATATCAGCTCCTGGGTGGAAAGTACAGGGATACCATTCGGCTGTATGCCGATGTGGGAAGAGGGAGAGATCGCACGGATACACCGGAAGCATGGGCGGCACGTGCAAAGGAAGGGGTTGAAGATGGGTTCGAGGCGATCAAATTCGATATCGACCACTCTGCGGATGAACTCGGGCACGATGCCGTGAATCGCGGCCTGAGTCTTGGTGAACTGGACAAGATGACGCGGTTGGTAGCAGCGGTCCGGAAGGCGGTGGGTGACAGTGTGGATATTTGCATCGATTGTCACGGGATCTACGCCGTCCGCGACGTAATTCTCCTTGCAAGGCGGCTGGAGCCATTCAATTTGATGTTCCTGGAGGATCCCGTTCCTCCGGAAAATATCGATGCGATGGCCAAGGTGACCGCGTCCACTTCGATCCCGATCTGCACAGGGGAGTGGGTGCATCGCCGGGATGGATTTCGACGGCTGATACAGGAACAGGCATGCGACATGCTGCACGTGGATGTGTCAAGCACAGGGGGCATGCTGGAGGCCAAGAAGATCGCCGATTTAGCCGACCTGTATTACATGCCATTTGCAGCACACAATATCACATCACCCCACGGGATGGTGGCCGCAGGTCACGTTTGTGCCGCAGTGCGAAATCTGCACAGCATGGAACTGCCATACCACTCGGACCAGGTCGACTGGCGCTGGGATCTTCTGACCACAAACGAGCCGCTCATCGAGAACGGAAGATTTGTTCTTCCAAAGGGCTCCGGGCTGGGTGTGGAGTTGAAGGATGCTGTGGCACGAAGTCATGTGAAGAAGGGGTATGACTATTTTGGTGAAGCAAGGTGATCCTGGTTGCAGGAAACTCGGTGGTGGACTTGCTCCACAAGGGTGTTCCCGGCCAGATGGATGCGGTCGACAGTTGGTCGAAGGGCAATGTTCATTTTGCGGACCGTCCACCCGAGGCCGTTCTGGGAGGCAACGGTGCATCCGTCGCGTTTGTTCTGGGTCATCTCGGAAATGAGGTGGTTTTGAATAGCAGGATTGGCGAGGATGTATTCGGAAACTTGATTCAGAATTGGCTGCGAGATGCCGGAGTTCATCTTTTACACGCTCCCGGTGACGACACATCGGTCAATACCATTTTGCTAGACGATAATGGTGCGCGGCGTTCCATTTATTACTCAGGACAAAAAGTGGAATGGGAGCTGTCGCTTCAGGCAGAATCTGCGAACTGGTTCTATGCGTCCGGTTATGGACAGGTCGATCGAACCGACCTTGCGTGTCTTGAAAGTGTGTTCAGAGCATTTCAGTCGAGGGGCGTATCGGTGATGTTTGATCCGGGACCGTGGTTCGAAGGCTGTGTTGAAAAATCGGAGATGATCCGTACGTGGGCGTTGGTAGATTGTCTGGCAGGCACAAAGCACGAACTCGAGGCCTTCTGTTCCGAACGAAACCCGCTGGCATTGACAGAAGAACTCCTCAGTCTAGGCCCCGATCGCATCGTGATCAAGCAAGGCGGGGATGGCGTAACCATCGGGGAACAGCGAACGCCCCCTGTTACGCTGGAGACAAGCAAAGTGAACGCTGAAAATACGGTGGGGGCAGGCGATGTCTTCAACGCTGGAATACTTCACCGCTTGAACCAGAAAAGCAGCCTGGCCGAAGCCGCAGGGACGGCCATGGATCTGGCTGCCCGGGCCGTGAAATCGGGCAGGGGGGCACTGGGCGCGATCGCCTCTTTACCGGGTGGCAAGGGTCCTGTCTATCAGACTTAAAGGCATTGACAAGGAATTTCCTATTCCCATATATTGGTCCGTCTGCAGGACTGGATTCGAGTTGAAGCAAAGGAGGTCACCATGGCAAAAAAATTGAATATCGGGTTATTGGGTTATTCCTTTATGGGGAAGGCCCACAGCAATGCATTCCGGAAGGTTTCTATGTTTTTTCCGGAGTCCGGCGTTGAGCCGGTGATGAAGGTGATTTGCGGTTCGAACAAAAAGAATGTTCAGGCGGCGGCAAGTTCGTTTGGATGGGAAGAGTACGCCACCGATTGGAAGAAGGTGATCGCCCGTGACGATCTCGATGTGATCGACATCTGCACACCCGGCAATCTACACATGCCGATGGCCATTGCCGCGCTCGAAGCGGGCAAGCATGTGATCTGTGAGAAACCTCTGGCGAACAATTTGAAAGAGGCGCGGGAAATCCTGAAGGTTGCCAGGAAAGCCCAGAAAAAGACTTTGTGCGCATTCAATTATCGCCGAGTTCCTGCGGTTGCATTGGCCAAACAGCTGATCGAAGAGGGCCGGATCGGTCAGATCTACCATTGGCGCGCGGTGTATCTCCAGGACTGGATTATCGATCCTGATTTCCCAATGGTCTGGCGTTTCGAGAAGGACAAAGCAGGGTCAGGCCCACACGGCGATCTCAATGCGCACATTATCGATCTTGCCCTGCATCTGGTAGGGGATATCGACTCGGTAGTAGGTGCGGATACGACCTTCATCAAGAAGCGTCCGCTTGCGGATTCCATCACTGCATCCCTGGGAGCGAAGGGCAGCAAGTCGAAAAAGATGGGGACGGTTACAGTAGATGATGCGACGCTTTTTCTGGCAAGGTTCAAGAATGGTGCGCTCGGGTCATTCGAAGCCACACGGTTCGCGGCCGGCAGGCGAAATCACAATCGATTCGAGATCAATGGAAGCAAAGGCAGCATCGCTTTCAATCTCGAAAAGATGAACGAACTGCAATTTTACTCGAGAGAAGATGAAGACCACATTCAGGGCTTTCGGGAAATCATCGTAAATGAGGGCTCGCATCCGTACATGGATGCGTGGTGGCCGCCCGGTCACATCATTGGTTGGGAGCACACGTTCGTTCACGAGATCAAGGACTTTCTGGAGGCCGTTGCGAAGAATCGGAAGGTTTCACCGGATTTCCGAGAGGGTACCAAGGTGCAGGCGGTGCTTGAAGCCTCCAGCGACTCTGCCAAATCCGGGAGGTGGCGGAAAGTACCGAAGGTGTAGGTTGCGTCGGTTGAAGTCTACCGATCATCTTGATTACAAATCCCAAAGGAGCATCTGACATGGCAAGACCTTGTACGCTTTTTACCGGACAATGGGCAGATCTAAGTCTCGAGACGCTGGCGCAGAAAGCCAGCGAGTGGGGATACGACGGACTCGAACTCGCCTGTTGGGGTGATCACCTGGACGTTCGCAAGGCCGCGTCGAGTGACCGCTATTGCCGGAGTCGGCACGAGATCCTGGAGAAATATGGGCTTAAGTTCTGGTCTATCAGCAACCATCTGGTGGGGCAGGCCGTGTGTGACAATATCGATGAACGCCACAAGGCGATTCTGCCCCCGCACGTGTATGGCACAGGAAAACCGGAACAGGTCAAGCGGCGGGCAGCAAAGGAGATGATGGTATCGGCCGAGGCGGCCAAAGCGCTGGGCGTAAAAGTCGTCAATGGGTTCACCGGGTCCTCCATATGGCATCTGCTGTATTCCTTCCCCCCGGTGTCACCGGACGCCATAGAAGCGGGATTTCGCGATTTCGCAGATCGCTGGAACCCAATCCTGGACGCGTTCAAAAGGAACCGCATCAAATTTGCTCTGGAGGTTCATCCCACGGAGATCGCGTTTGACATTTCTTCGGCTGCGCGCGCGGTTAAGGCGCTGAAGAATCGCAAGGAGTTCGGATTCAACTACGATCCGAGTCACCTCGTTTACCAAAATGTGGACTACGTGGGTTTCCTGCGAGAATTCAAGGATCGGATCTACCACGTCCATATGAAGGACGCCTATATTTCTCCGCTTCCCACCCGGGCAGGTATATTCGGGGGCCATACGGATTTCGGAGATCCAAATCGCTCCTGGGATTTCAGGTCGCTGGGCCGAGGCAGTGTAGACTTCGAGGAGATTATCCGTGCGCTGAACGATATCGGTTATACGGGTCCTCTTTCCGTGGAGTGGGAAGATTCGGGAATGGACCGTGAACACGGGGCTGAAGAGGCCTGCGATTTCGTGAATGCAGTAGATTTCGAGGCATCGGGACGTGCGTTCGACGCCGCATTCGCGGATTAGGTAATCGAACTGTGGTAGTTAATCAAAACGGTCAGCAGCGCCAGAATTCCTATCTGCCTGCTGGCCGTTCTCTTTTGCGGGGGCTCAGCATGCTGCCTAGATTGGTGATGTTTCTGGTACTGGTTCTTGCTTTCGGATGCGGCCAACAGCAATCCAGCACGCTCGTATTCGGTCGGGGTGGGGATTCCGTAGGATTGGATCCGGCGCTGGAAACTGACGGCGAATCGTTCAAGGTTTGCGACAATATTTACGAAACGCTGGTGACGTTCAAGCCTGAAAACACGGAGGTCGTTCCGGGTCTGGCCGAATCGTGGACGGTTTCCAAAGACCGAATGACCTATACCTTTCAACTTCGCAAGGGTGTCAAGTTTCACGACGGCACGGATTTCGAGGCGAGCGATGTGGTATTCTCACTTGCCCGGCAGTTCAAGCCCGACCACCCGTTCCATGAAGTAGAGGGGGCATACCAGTACTGGAACAGCATGTCCATGAGTGACATCGTTAAAGATGTTCGGGGTATCGACCTGCACACGGTTGCCATCGACCTCAAACGGCCCAACGCACCTTTTCTGTCCAATCTGGCTATGAATTTCTGCGCGATCGTGAGCCCCGAGGCGGTGAGTAAATACGGGGCCGATTATCCTCGCCATCCCGTGGGGACCGGTCCATTTCGATTCGTGAGGTGGATCAAGGACGATCGGGTGACCCTGGAGCGAAATGATACCTACTGGGGTACAGGTCCTGCTATCGAACGGCTCATTTTCAAGAGCATTCCTGAAAATATGGCAAGGCTGATCGCATTGCGTCAGGGTGAGATCGACGGGATGGACAATCTCGTACCGGATTTCGTGGCGGATATCGAGGCGCATAGCGATCTCAAACTGCTTTCCCAGGCGGGTATGAATGTGGGGTATCTCGCCATGAATAACGACCGGCCCCCTTTTGATAATGTGAAGGTGAGACGCGCATTGAACCATGCCATTAACAAGAAGTCGCTTGTAGACAATCTCTACCAGGGACTCGCGATACCGGCAGTGAATCCGATTCCGCCAACCCTTTGGGGCTATCACGACGGGATCGAGGGATATGCGTATGAACCGGCGGTCGCCAGACAACTGCTCGCAGAGGCCGGGTTCCCCAACGGATTCGAGACGACACTTTGGGCGATGCCAGTTCCGCGACCGTATATGCCTCAGCCGCTCAAGATCGCCCAGGCGATTCAAGCAGATCTCAAGGCTGTGGGGGTGAACGCAAAAATTGTGAGCTTCGAATGGGGTACTTATCTGGACAAAGTATCCAGGGGGCAGCACGACATGGCCCTTCTGGGGTGGACGGGTGACAACGGAGACCCGGATAACTTTCTCTATGTCCTTCTGGACAAAAGCGCAACGGCCCACCCGGCCAACAATATTGCGTTCTACCGGAGCGACCCGCTGCACGGACTTCTTCTGAAGGCTCAACATGAGGTGGATATCGAGATTCGTACGGATCTCTACAAGCAGGCGCAGGAAATCGTTCATCGAGACGCACCCTGGGTGCCCCTCGTGCACGCGTCTCAAACCGCCGCCTTCAGAAAGCACGTCTCCGGGTTCGCACTACACCCAACCGGGAGCAAGTGGTTCCATGGGGTCTCCATCGACGCTCGGTAGCAGCATTCACCAACCTATCCTGAATTAGACTTATGCGAGCTTTTATACTGAAACGGCTTCTGCTTCTGTTCCCAACCCTGCTGGGCATCGTCGCACTGGTTTTCCTGATGATTCATCTCGTTCCGGGAGACCCCGCGCAGGTGATGTTGGGTGAGCGGGCGAGTGCGAAGACGCTGGAGGCGCTGCGACAGCAACTTGGGCTGGATCAGCCGCTACACATTCAGTTCGCAAAATATGTAGGTGACCTGGTTCAGGGCGATCTGGGGAGATCCATAAAATCGCGTGAGAAGATCTCCCGGGAGCTGCTCGACAGGTTTCCAGCCACCATGGAGCTTACCCTGGTGGCGATGTTGTTCGCCCTGGTTCTTGGGCTCGCAGCCGGCGTCCTGTCTGCAACGAGAAGGGGAACCCTGCTTGATTACCTGGGCATGACGGCCTCTCTGGCGGGTGTGTCGATGCCCATTTTCTGGCTTGGCCTGATGATGATCGTGGTCATGTCCATGGTGCTCGGGTTGTTCCCTGTTTCCGGAAGGTTGAGCGCTCACACAGTTCTTCCCCACGCAAGCGGATTCTATCTGCTGGACAGCCTGCTTGCCTTCGATCTGCGAGCGTTCGCAGATGTTCTCTGGCATCTCGTTTTGCCAGGTTTGACACTGGGGACGGTTCCGGCCGCTGTGATCGCCAGAATGACCCGGTCAAGTATGTTGGAGGTCCTGAAGGAAGATTACATCCGGACCGCCTGGGCGAAGGGGCTCTCCGAACGGGCCGTAGTTTTTCGCCACGCCCTCAAGAATGCCTTTATCCCTATCCTTACTGTAATTAGCCTCCAATTCGGCTATCTGCTGGGTGGCGCCGTGATCACCGAAACGATATTCGCATGGCCCGGCGTAGGTCGCTGGCTCCTCCTGGCCGTGAATGCGCGAGATTTCAGGGCGGTTCAGGGCGGGGTACTGCTTGTTGCAACTACTTTTGTCCTGGTCAACCTCGTGGCCGACCTTCTGTATGCCTGGCTGGATCCAAGGATCAAGTATGAGGCCGAAGAGGCATAAAACACGGCCGGATTGGCTGACGCGACATTTACGGGAAATGATATGCAAACAGATGTCTCCTATCTCGCCTCCGTTCCCGGGGGTTCCAGCCTGTTCTGGAGGCGGCTCAAGAGAAACCGTCTTGCTCTGGTCGGCGGCGGTATACTCACATTTTTCCTCCTCACGGCCGCAGGGGCGCCTCTCCTGGCGCCTGCAGATCCGCTTGTCCAGGATCTGTATCATCGCCTCAGCCCTCCATCGTACGAACATCCTTTCGGAACAGATGATTTTGGCAGGGACGTTCTCAGCCGGGTGATTTACGGGTCCCGTATATCCCTGAGAATCGGCGTGGTGGCAGTGTTGATCGCGCTGGTTGTCGGTAGTTCGATAGGCCTGGTGGCAGGTTATTGGGGAGGAAAGATCGACCAGGTACTCATGCGAATCATGGACTTACTGCTTGCATTTCCGAGCATTCTCCTCGCCATTGGCATCGTTGCGGTCCTGGGACCTGGTCTGGAGAACGCCATGCTGGCCATAGGGACTGTGGCTGTTCCCCAATACGCCAGATTGGTGAGAGGGTCCGTTTTGACCATCAGAGAACAGGAGTATGTTGCGGCTGCCCGGGCACTTGGCGCAGGGGATGTCAGGATCGTCCTGTATGCGGTGCTGCCTAACTGCCTAACACCTCTGATCGTTCAATCCACTCTCGGACTTGCAACTGCCATACTGGACGCGGCGGGCCTCAGTTTTCTGGGGCTGGGCGCTCAACCTCCGCTACCCGAGTGGGGTGCAATGCTGAATGGAGGGCGTGAACTCGTTTTGAGTGCGCCCTGGGTGCTGACCTTTCCCGGTCTGGCGATATTCCTGAATGTGCTGGCCTTCAACCTGCTTGGGGACGGGCTCAGGGATGCCCTGGATCCAAGGTCCTGATCCCTGTCCGGGATGGGAAACAGGGATCTGTTCTCGCCACATCGCAGATAGATAAAATAGAATAAGTAACTGTAATAAATGGATATATAATAGAGCTGTCAAAGCAGGAAGTGATCTTTCGGACGTGGTGCGTAAACAGGAAAAACCGTTTGACTTGACCCTTTGCCTACCCTATATTTTCAGTACACAGAAAGGAGGTGGTCGAATGATAGAAATGACCAGTGGAGGTGGCTGTAGTTAGGTGCGCTTCCAGGTGCGGGATTTACATCTCGTATGGTTGCGCGCCTGGCGAATCCAGCAGTCACCGAACGACCTGCATTCCACCATGTTGACATTTCCTGTGAGCATTCGGGAAATGTGAGGTGGAGGCCGTCGAATACTATGCGTCGCACGGAGATGTTGCCGGATAACCGGTACCCGCCGTGCGGCGCATTTTTTTGTGCAGGAAGTGTTTACAGGATTAATTCTTGACAAACATTGGTCCTGGATATATCTTTACAGGCTTGAAATCTGAGCCAATTACACAGTTCGAAAGGAGGTGAGTCTTGCACGGTGTTGATTCAGTGACACCGTCATTTAGCTATGAATACAATGAGCGCAAAAATCAGCGAGTTGGAACGGAAGTGGTTCGTCGCTGACGCGGAAGGCAAGGTTCTCGGCAGGTTTGCAAGTGAAGTGGCGAAGATCCTTAGAGGGAAGCACAAGCCCATCTACACGCCGCATGTCGATACGGGTGATCACGTTGTGATCATCAATGCGGAAAAGATCAAGGTTACGGGGAACAACAAGCTCGAAGACAAGATCTACACCAGCTACAGTGGTTATCCCGGCGGTCTCAAGAAGATACCGCTCAAGCGGGTTCTCGAGACCAAGCCGACCTTCGCACTGCAGCACGCCATAAAAGGGATGTTGCCCAAGAATACATTGGGACGCAGTATGCTCAAGAAGGTCAGGATTTATGCAGGCGCCGATCATCCGCATGGAAGTCAGAAACCGGAGACGATCGACCTCGCGTAGATGTGGAAGGTTCTTACATCAGGAAACAAGATTCGAGAGGGGGTGAAACTGTGGCAGATATGTTAGCTACCGCCACGGGAAGGCGCAAAACGGCAACGGCGAATGTGAAGGTCTTTTCCGGATCGGGGAGTATCACGATCAACGGCATGCCCGTACTGGACTATCTCAAACGAGAGACGCTGGTTATGATCGTGGAAAAACCTCTCGAGGTAACGGACTCGGTGGGCAGTTATGACATTGTCGCCAGGGCCAAAGGGGGCGGTTTGTCCGGCCAGGCTGGCGCGGTCCGACTGGGTATTGCCCGCAGTCTTCTTGCAATAAATGAAGACCTGAGGCGTCCGCTGAGGAAGGCAGGGCTTTTGACCCGCGATGCTCGCGAAGTGGAGCGCAAGAAGCCCGGACAGCCAGGAGCACGTGCACGCTTCCAGTTCTCCAAGCGCTAAACACCGAAATACCGGTATCACCCGAACCTGTTCGGGTGCGACAATCAGGATCAAGTTTCAAATTCACATGTGACCAGGATCGCATTCCGGGTGTCGACATCAATGATCGACGGGGATGCGAAATGATTGGCACAGAGGATAAACCCAGTTCTGCAGGAGGAGATCCATGGCAGTAGTCACCATGAAGGAACTTCTGGAAGCAGGGGTCCACTTCGGGCATCAGACCCGACGCTGGAACCCGAAGATGAAGAGATATATATTTACCGAACGCAACGGCATTTATATCGTCGATCTTCAGAAGACACTGAAGTTGATCGAAGAAGCCTACCAAGTCGTGCGCGAAGCCACGGAGAATGGCGAGCCCATTTTGTTCGTAGGCACGAAAAAACAGGCCAGGGACGTGATCCGGCGCGAAGCCGAAAGATGTGAACAGTTTCACGTTACTGAGCGCTGGCTGGGCGGCATGCTGACTAATTACCAAACTATTAGACAGAGTATTCGACGACTGGACGCCCTGGACAAAATGACCACAGACGGCACCCATGAGCGCCTTATGAAGAAGGAAGTCCTTCAGCTCGAGCGCGAAAGAGCGAAGCTCCTGAGGGCGTTGAGTGGTATACGGAATATGGGTAAGCTGCCCGGCCTTATGGTGGTTGTGGATACCAAGAAAGAACGGATCGCAATAGGCGAAGCAAGGCGGCTTGAAATTCCCATTGTTGCCATAGTCGACACGAACTGCAATCCCGATGAAATCGAATACCCCATTCCAGGGAATGATGACGCAATCCGGTCCATCTCCCTGATCACGCGCCTCATTTCCGACGCTGTACTCGAAGGAATGAAGGTGAAGGACGAGGTTGCGGAAGGTGGGGCAGAAG
>CAVOEZ010000036.1:0-12796 GCA_963694355.1 Latescibacteria bacterium UBA2968
GGTGGAATTAGGCAGTGGGAGTGCTGTGAAGACCCGGCTGCTGATCGAGGCATTCTTGAGAAGGCAGGACCGACTGATGTTCTGTCCGGTGGATATTTCGAAAACTGCACTGGAGGAGAGTTCGCATCTCCTTCTGAATGACTTTCCGGGACTTCGTGTGCTTGGCGTCGCGTCTGACTATCACTCTGGCCTTGCCTGGTTGGAGAAGGAGGTACAGGGACCGAAGGTGATTCTCTGGCTTGGATCCAATGTCGGAAATTTCGATCGGGATGATGCGGTCGATTTTCTGGGTCATGTCAAAGAGGTAATGCATCCGGAGGATCGGCTGTTGATGGGCGCCGATTTGATCAAGGATGCGAAGATTCTGGAAGCGGCGTATGATGACGCACAAGGTGTGACAGCCCGGTTCAATCTGAATCTGCTGAACAGGATCAACAGGGAACTGGGTGGAAATTTCGATCTGTCCCGATTTGCCCATCGGGCGATCTACAATGAAGATGCCGGAAGGATCGAGATGAATCTGGTCAGCAAGCTGAAGCAGGAAGTTCGTGTGGACGCGCTCGATTTGAGTGTCGTATTCGAGTCAGATGAGGCGATTCATACGGAATATTCGCACAAGTATTCTGTGGTTGATATTCGGAATCTTGCCCAAACTTCCGGTTTCGAGGTTGAACATCAGTGGTACGATGCCAAACAACAATTTTCACTCAATCAGCTGTATCCATCAGGGACTAGCACTTAGAAATCAGGAATTACATTTCAATGTCCGCTATTCTGGCATTCAAGCACGTTTCGAAGATTTACGAGTCGACCCAGGGGGACAGTCGCTCCGCTCTGATTGACGCTTCCTTTTCCGTTGGCGGAAAACGGAAGGTGGCGATTGTTGGAAGAAGCGGGAGCGGCAAGTCTACACTCCTCCACCTGGCGGCAGGTATCGATGTTGCGACCAGTGGAGATGTGGAGGTGATGGGGCGAAATCTTTCGGATCTGTCCGAGGAAGAACGCACGCTGATGCGACGGGATGAGATGGGTCTGATTTTTCAGTTTTTTTATTTGATGCCGCATCTGACCGTAAGAGACAATATTGCGTTACCGGCACTGATCGCGAAGCAGCGGTCAAGGGAATATGAGCCGAGGCTGAGGTCTTTGCTGGAGCGGGTCGGTTTGCCCGATCGTATCGATGATCCGGTTCAGAAGTTGTCGGGAGGAGAGATGCAACGGGTGGCCATTTGCCGGGCGCTTTTGCGACGACCGAGGCTGCTGCTTGCGGATGAACCGACCGGAAATCTGGATGATGAGAATGGATCGATGGTGATGCAGTTGATGCTGGATCTGGTTGAAGAAGAGGGGACTACCCTTCTCTATGTGACACACAGTTCGCCATTTGCAGAGCTTGCAGATGAGGTCTGGGAAATTCACAGTGGCGAGCTTTCTACACCCTCCGCCAACCCCGTGTGAGTCACATTTTCTGATGGATGGAGCCGACGTTGGTTCGCTATTTTCTCAAAGCGCTTGGTTCTCATTTTACCACCGGGCGCAGTCTCTATTTCCTTACGGTGATCGGTGTTGCGCTGGGCGTGGCATCCGTGCTGTCCATTCAGATCATCAACCGGAATGCCCTGGCCGCATTCTCCGGCAGTGTGGCGGCAGTGAGTGGCGAGGCAGACTTCTCTATTCTCGGGCGAACCCCTTCCTTTTCAGAGTCCCTCTATCCGGAAGTCCTGGCCGAACAAGGTGTGGCGGCCGCGTGGCCGCTGTATCGAATTGACGTTGCCCTGATCGGGCGGGATCGGTTCTTTCTGGAGGTGTTGGGGGTCGATTTCTTCACGCCGGTCGAGGTCCCGTGGCAGGAGCGGGGTGGTGATCTTTCCGATTTCCTGAGCAAACCGGGTTGGGTGGCGGTGTCTCCCACCCTGGCAAAGGAGAATGGGTGGGTGAAGGGATTGGCTTTTGAGGTGGCAAGCGGATCCAGGCGGGTTCAGTTCCGTGTTGGCGCACTGGTAGATTTTCAGGCGCTGACTCCTCTGGCGAGTCCAAAGCTGGTTGTGATGGATATCGCCCAGGCGCAGTCGCTTCTGGGAGGATCTGGACAGATTCACCAGATCGATGTCCGTTTGGAGTCTGGAGCAGATCGGTCGGAGGTTATGGCGCGTCTGGAAACAAGACTTGGCCCCTCGGTCCGGGTGATGACACCCGAGCAGCGCGAGCATCAGGCAGAGGGATTGCTGGCCGCGTTTCGTTTGAATCTGACGGCGATGAGTCTGATCAGTCTGTTCGTTGGATTGTTTCTGATTTACAGCAGTACGCAGGCGTCGCTCGTGCGTCGTCGTGCGGAGTTCGGGCTGCTGCGATCTCTCGGGTCGACTCGCAAGCAGGTGCTTCTGGTGATTCTGGCCGAGGTGGGACTGCTGGGTACTCTGGGTGTGCTTCTGGGGCTTCCATTGGGCTATTGGGTTGCCGAGGCGAATTTGGAGGTTGTCAATGCGACGCTGACGAATTTGTATCTGCTGGAGGAGATTTCTTCGCTGCAGCTGCCTCCCTGGTTCTTCGGTCTGGCTGCGGCGATTGGAATTGGCGGTGCACTGCTGGGTGCGCTGTTGCCCGCACTTGATATGAGCCGGCGGGATACAAGGTCCCTCCTGGCAGCGTTTACGCTCCATGAGAAGATGGGGTCGGTGGCGTTGCCCCTTTTTGTCCTGGGGTCCGGTTTTCTGGGTGTCTCCGTGCTTTGGTACTTTGTCTGGGGCTATCGATGGCAGCACGCAGGCTTCGTGCTGGGGATTGCACTGCTGCTGGGGCTTCCCCTGTTGACCCCCTTTGTGATTCAACAGATTTGTGGACGCTTCCGGGCTCGGGATTTCGGCCTGTCGTACAGCCTCAAAGGGCTTGGCGTTCGGCTGCAGACCACGTCGTTCGCTGTGGCGAGTCTGGCGATCGCTGTGAGTATGCTGATCGGGATCACTTTGATGATCGGCAGTTTTCGGGAGACGCTGCAAGTCTGGGTCGGTACGAGTATCAGAGCTGATATCTATATCGCTTCCCAGTCCTGGAGAGGTCGCGGATCGGCAGGTGTGCTGGATGCAGGGCTGGTCCGTGATCTGGAGGCTCACGAGGGTGTCGTAGCGGTGGATCGATTACGGGGATTTCTGGCCTATTCAGGTGAGCAGCGGATCGGTCTGGCGGGTGTGGTGATGGGGCTTCCTGGAGGAGAGGTGCGGTTTCCATTGCTTGAAGGAGAGGTGAATCCGGCATTCCGAAAGGTTCGAGAAGAGGGCGCCGTGTTTGTAGGTGAGACGCTCGCCCGGAATTCCAATCTGTGGGTTGGAGATGAGCTGCCAGTACATACACCTGGAGGTGAGGTCCGTTTTCCAATAGCTGGTGTCTATTACGATTACAGTACCGAGGGTGGCGCTGCTGTAATGGATCTCCGGACGATGGAGAAATACTTTGGGCCGGGAGAGCTCAACAGCATTGCGCTTTATCTCGAGCCGTCGCGTAATGCTGAAGAAGTGGTGGATGAGTTAAAGGGGCGATTCCCGGACGCGCCGCTTCAGATCCGGAGCAACCGGAGATTGCGGGACGAGATCTCGAGGATTTTTGAGCAGACTTTCGCCGTGACCCGGATTTTGCAGGTGATGAGTCTGTTGATCGCTGTGTGTGGGATTGCCCTGATGCTGCTTGTTCTGGCGAGAGAACAGGTGTCGGAGTTGGCATTGTACCGAGCACTTGGGGCGAAAAGAAGGCAGATTTTTGGAGTGTTCGTCGGGAAGGGTCTGGGGATGGGTGTACTGGGTCTGGGGATGGGGTTGGGTGGTGGCATCGCACTTGCGGCGGTGCTGATATTTGTGATCAACCGGGCGTATTTTGGATGGACGATTCAGGTCTACTGGCCCTGGGCGTCCATGATTCAGCAATGTGTGACGATTCTGGGTGCGGCCGTTCTGGCGAGTTTGTATCCGGCCTTCAGGGCGAGTCAGGTTCCTGCTACCGAGCTCAGCAGAGATGATTTATAGAAGAGGTGATGATGAAACGAATGCTCGTGCTGATACTTGTGACGATCTGGGTTGCCCAGGTCAATGGAAACGAACCGTGGAAGATGACGGAAGCGGATTATTCCTGGTCCTTTCCTGAAGATCATTGGCCGAGAGATGGGTACAAGACGGAGTGGTGGTATTTTACCGGACATCTCGAAGGAGAGGGTGGTGTCCGGTTCGGATACCAGTTCACATTTTTCCGCGTGGGATTGACGCCTTCAGAAAGCGATCTGAATTCTAACTGGATCGCAAAGGATGTGATTATGGGTCACGCGTCAATTAGCGATCTCTCGACCGGACGACACATGTTTTCGGAGGTGATTTACCGAGCGACACCCCTGCTGGGCGGTTTCGGGGCATTTCCGGATTCTGTGATCGCCTGGTGTCGTGGTCCAGCGGGGACCAACGGGAATTGGTCATTGAGGTGGAATGGCGCGGCCTTCGATTTCGAGATGGTCGACAGCGTTCAGGAGATGGCGTTCTCGTTGTCGACAAGGCCGAAGAAACCTCTGATCTTCCAGGGGCCGAATGGCTTCAGTCAAAAGGGCGAGGGTACAGCCAGTCAGTATTACAGCTTTACGAGATTGGCGACCGAAGGGACAATACGTTCGGGAGATACGGAACACCAGGTGAAAGGCGAGAGCTGGATGGACAAGGAATTTGGTTCCAATCAGCTTGCGGAGCATCAGGTGGGATGGGATTGGTTCAGTCTTCAGCTGGAAGATGGCCGTGATGTGATGCTGTATATGCTGCGTGACCGATCAGGCGGAGTGGATTTCGCGAGGGGGACAGTGGTTTCAAAGGATGGCAAGGCGAGACATTTGGATCGTGATGCATTTGTCGTAGAAGCTACTGATTCCTGGAAGAGTCCATCGGGTGATACGGCATATCCTTCCCGCTGGCGGATTCGCCTGCCCGGAGAGGATCTTGAAATCGAGGTGGTTCCTGAACTGGCCGATCAGGAGAATCGCAGTAAGCGCGTGAAGTCGGTTTACTACTGGGAAGGCGCGGTGAAGGTGCTCTCCAAAGACGGAGAACGACTTGGAAAGGGATACGTTGAACTGGTTGGATATGGTTCAGGCAGTCGGCCTAGGATATGACGGCTCTAAAAAAAGACCGAAGGTGAGACATTGAATCGTTTTGACAGGGCTCGAATCTGTCGGACATTCAGTTCTCGCTTCCTGCGGAGTATGTCCGAAACCACACCTTGAGTACCGATTTCAGGCAATTCGGACTGGGTCAGATGATGCTCAGCCATTAAGAATCGAAGCATTTCTCCGCCCCTGGCTTTTGGCATTGGATGGTTCTCTTCTTCATAAGCGTGAAGAACAGTACCAAGGGTGTCGAGAAGCGAATACAGTGGATGTTTCTCATCGGTTCCCACTTCATCTAATAGTGCGTGGAGCCGCTCCACTGCCAAATCGTATCCATCCTCATTCCGGATTTGTAACAAAGGACTGACTTTTGTCCAAGAACGCTGTACTTGAGATGAGATTGCACTCATTTCCATTCTCCACGATCATATGCGTCATAATTTCTCGAATGTACACTTTTCCACGATTGAAGTGAATCGACACGACCAGTCGATATTTGTTGCCGCCAATGTTGAATACCACAAGGTCGCCAACTTTATCAGCTGATGGAAATGTCCGGCGAAGGGCTGCAAAGCTTGTGAAATGGGATTGTGCAACAACCTTGAACCATCGAGCTAGAGGTCTCCGGCTATCTGGGTGTTGTTCCCAGAATGACGTAAGAGCTTTTCTGGAGATGATGTGCATTGTATAATATATCGCAATATGCGATAGTTTGCAATAGTTGAAGCTTAACGGATCACATTAGGTGCCCGGTTCGCGAATTGATTAAGGCTTTCCAGGAGATCCCAATGAAATTTCTTGTAGCAGGATTCGCCCACGAGACGAATACGTTTTCAACAGTACCCACAGATCTTGCGGCATTCAAAGCCCAATCCTTTGTCACGGGCCAAGAGGTGGCAGGCGCATTCGCCGGGACCAGCACTACGATAGGCGGCTTTCTCGACGTGATGGACCAGCGGGGAGACGAGGCCGTTCATACAGTAAGCGCATCGGCGACTCCTTCGGGACTGGTTACGCGTGATGCATATGAGACGATCTCCAGCTTGATTCTGGATGGCGTTAAGGGTTCACCGAATGTCGACGGAATTCTGCTGGCACTTCATGGGGCGATGGTGGTGGATGGATTTGACGATGGGGAGGGCGAGCTGCTTCGGCGTATCCGGAAGATCGTGGGTGATGAGAAGCCGATCGTGGTTGTGCTGGATCTTCATTCGCATATAACCAAAGAACTGATCGATCACGCGACCGTGCTGATCGGTTACCAGAAATATCCTCACACGGATACCCATGAACGCGGTGTGGAAGCTGCAGAACTGATGGTCAGAATTGTTCGTGGCGAGGTGAATCCAGTGAGCATCCTGAGGAAGCCTGCAATGATCCCTGTTTGCGGGACATGCCATACCCAGAGCGGCTTTTACAAGGAACTCTGGGAAGAGGCACTTGGGGAGAATCGTCCTGACGCTGTACTTTCGACCTCCTTGTTCGCCGGATTCTCGTACGCGGATATTCCACCGATGGGATTCGCCGTTCTGGTTTATGCTGACGGTGACGTCGGTTGCGCAACCAGGGAAGTGGATCGCCTGGCAGATCTGGCGTGGTCTCGACGCGCGGAGTTTCTGTACGAACCTACTTCGATTACGGATGCCGTGTCACAGGCCCTGCAGGTGGAGGGCAAGCCTGTTGTGATTTCGGATATTGCAGACAATCCCGGCGGCGGCAGTTCCAACGATGGCGTCGAGACATTGCGAGAGTTGATTCGACAAGGGGTGAAGTCTGCTGCGGTCGGTACCGTTTATGATCCGCAAGTGGTTGCTGAAGCGATCGACGTGGGTGTGGGTGGCCGGATGACGACATCCCTTGGTGCGAAGACGGACAATCTGCACGGAGGTCCTCTCGATATCGAGGCGACCGTAGTTTCCGTTTGGGACGGCCGATTTCAATACAAAGGTCCGATGACGACTGGTTCGTGGGCGAGTCTTGGAGATTGTGCTGTGCTGGATGTGGGAGGGATCAAGGTGATCGTGGCAAGCAAACGACTTCAATGTAGAGATCCCGAGATCTTTCGGGCTGCTGGGATCGATCCTCTGGAAATGGATATCCTGGTGGTGAAATCGGCCGTGCACTTTCGTGCGGCATTCGAACCATTTGCAGCCAGGGTGATTCTTGCGGACGGTCCAGGACTGACTTCACTTGATCTGACACAGTTTGATTATAAACGAATACGGCGACCGCTGTTTCCGCTGGACCGAGTCTGATTGATCAGTCAAAGCACGAGTGCTTGTAGGAGGAGTTCCGGATCAGCTCACAGTTTTGAGTGCAAATGCAGAATTCCTTTCGGAGGCATTGACACGCCGGTTCTGTTTGCTAATATTCTATTAGCGCTTCAGGGAAGCCACTCGTCCGCGGCAAGGGATCGACTCCCACCCTCCTGTACAAATCCAGATTTTCTACCTTCTTTCTGCCTGTCTTAAGCGGACAACAGGCACCTTCCAAAGGAGGTAGTCATGCGTCCGCTTTCGTTCCGACCCAGTTTATCCCAAATCAAGAATCAAGCGAAGCGACTTCGTCAGGATTGGCAGTCTGGAGATGCCCAATCGGTTGAGCGTATTCGTACGCATCATCCGAAGTATGCCCAGATGTCAGAAGGTGAGATAGGAGATATTGTTCTTTCGCTCAGGGATGCCCAATTGGTGGTCGCCCGTGAATACAATTTCGAGAATTGGGCTGCACTGAAAGAGCAAGTTGAGGAGGAGGCCGCCAAGCCCACTCGGGAGGAGTCTTTGGGTGAACGAAAAGAAAAACAGACGAGCAGCGATGAAGAGATCAACCCAATTGTAAGGACCGCCTCCGGGAGCGATGTGGAGAGCAAGGAGCGAATTTCCGGAGGCTATTCCTGCGAGGTGTGGCGGGTAAAGACAACAGATGGTCAGGATCTTGTGTACCGGGCGAACTGGTTCGCAAACTGGGACGGCAAAGAAGGTGTCCACTTTGAGAATGAGAAATGGGCACTTCAAAAGTGTGAGTCGGAGGGGATACCAGCGTCCCGATTTCACCATGTCGAACACGGGCTTTCGGGATATCCCACCCGATCGGTGATCGTCAACTCCTTCGTAGAGGGGGATCCGCTGAAGCAACTGATGGCAACCGAGCTTTCGGGGGATTCCCTTGAGTCAGTCCTGTTCGAGGTTGGCAGACTGATGGGGAATCTTCATCAATTAAAGACGAACGGGTTCGGACGACTCGACGGAAATGGACCTATCGATTCCTGGCGAGCGGCGTATTTGGGGCAGCTGGATGTTGACCGACTTCGGGAAGCCGCAGATAATGTGGATTTACCCCGGCCGCTCATCGAGGAGGGGATTGCGCTTCTTGAGGGACATGCTCACCTCGGAGAGGGTGTGGAACCGTGTCTGCTTCACGGGGATTTCAGACTCGAGCACGTGATCGTTAAAGACGGTCACGTCGCTGGGTTGATCGATTTTGAGCATTGTGCGGGTGGGGATCCAGCCTCAGAGATGAATTGGTTTGGGGACAGTTCCGACGAGGGCTGGTGGGACAGGTTTACGGGCGATATATCGCCCCGATATCCCGTGGGGCCGCTGTTGAGAGGTTATCGGGAGGTGGCGGATGTTGACGGTGATTTCAAGCATAGATCCGTATGGTTGACGTTTTGCCGTCAGCTTTCCGGGCTCGGCTATCACAGCGTGCAAGATATCGATACGGCAGGAATGAAGGAGTTCCTGAATTGGAGATACCGGGAAGATCTGGGCGTGGCACAACGGATCTTGATATGACAGGGTGAATCGACAACCCTACAATAAGGGTAAGACCGAGAAATATACTACCAGGGCAGGAGATCGGTGCCGTTGACAGTTGGTTATCGGGCGGGCGTGGAGTAACTGGAAAATCCGTTTGTTCGCCTGTGTTGACAATCTGGTTTCACGTCCCTAATTTACGCCCAATGATTCTGTGGAATTTCGAGGTCTATTACCGGCACCGTTACATGTGGGAGGATGAAATGAGCATCGATCAGGCACCTACGGAGACCGACCGCGCCCCTGCTTATGCGGACTTCAACCCCGAGCATTCGGCGCCGGGGGCTACTCCGGAGCGGCTAGCCCATCTGGAAGAGCACAGCTACGTCATCATCAACGACTTTGTCGACAATCCGTGGCTTCCGAAGCTCAGGGAAGCGGGTCGTCGCTTGACAGAGGCATGCGCTCCAGAGAATAAGTATAGCAAGATCGACTGTTCGAAGGGTTACGTGCACCGGGCCGCAGAGGACGAGCCCTGGGCGATCCGTGGCCTGATCCACCCGGCGTTCAAGGAGCCCATCTTCGCCGAATTCCACGGATCGGACGATATGCTGAATTTCGTGCGATCCTGGTGCGGTCCCCTGGAGCCCGAGGACCTGGTGATGGGCGCGATGTTACTCTGGTGTAATCCCAAGAAGAACGAGCATAAACTTGGCTGGCACAGGGATACGACCTGGTGGGGAACCGGGAAGGAGTACTTCGCGCAAGAGGCACGGTCGGATGGTCCTGAGGCGTATTCCGAAGCGGCTGAGAGGACCGTTTGGAAAGACATCCTTGCCAGAAACAAGAAGTCAGTCCACGAACGAAATGGTGTGAGCATCTTCCTCGCGTTGGTTGACGAGGAGTGTCACGAATTCGTGCCTGGCTCTCACAACCGATGGAGAACGCCGTTTGAACACGATGTGCTGCTCCCAAAGGCGATGAAGGAGCAGGGGGTACCACATACACCCAGTTGGAATGGTAAAGATCCGCTGCCCGGACAGATGTCGATTCGGCTCAAGCCGGGTGAGGCACTTGTACGTATCGGGACCAACATTCACACGGGACATACCTATGCGGATCGTGAGCGAAATACACTGTCGATCGGCTGGTCGAAGTGGTCTGGGCCGTTTACCGGCGAACCCCAGGCTATAGACGTGAGGAGTGCGTGGCAGCTGGACCCCGCAGTGCGGGAAGCGCTTCCAAATGAGTGGATGAAGGTGGCGTGGGATCGTTGGGCAGAGAAGTTTACACTGGGGGATACTCTTGAGGATCGATACGACGTGTTTGATATCAAGAATATCAAGGCCGGCGAGGTCCTGGGTTGGCGCGGTGAGTTGGAACGCCAGGCTGCTGCGGCAGGTGAAGCCTGGGAGCCTCGACAGACACTGTAAGTATCCTGGCCTTGTTTTGACCTAGAATCATCCGCCCTGGATGCGGTGACTGATGTCGTCTTGGCAATGGAGAGTTTTTAGACTCGATACAGATCTGTAAAAGGACCCCGTTGGCTTTGGCCAACGGGGTCCTTTTGATTTGGTTCTCTCTGTTTGCTGACCTTTGCGAGAATCGATTTCATTGAGGGAAGATTCATCGTGCGTGAAAATGCTTTGAGCTCATCCATCGACCCAATACGCACAAATCGAATGTGCTTCCAACGCGGATCGCTCATGAATTCGAGCATGCCGAGACGTTTGCGCTTGCGTTGTGTGACAATCCACCACACCAGCGAGTCCTCTTTGTTCCAGACCATGAGTTGAGGCCAAAAACGCTCGTAGTTGGTACCCCAGAGCAATTCCTTTGTGCGCCAGCGTCGCCACGACCGAATGAGCACCCGCACGAGTAGTTGGTGCACAGGCAAATCCAGCCAAACAACTGTTTGCAACCGCGGCCAGAAGATGCGCTGCGAGAATTTCGTGTAGGATCCGGCAACAACCCATCCGTCTCCCTGGGTCGCCAAACTTAATCGCCGTTCCAATGCTTCAGGGTTCGTTTCGTTCAGGCCGACCCAGCCGGGTTCCCAGTTGAGTGCATCCAGTTCTACAAATGGGATATTGAGGGCATCGGCCAACTGCGCACCAAGCGTACTTTTTCCTGCGCAGCTGTTGCCCATGACGTGGATTCGTTGGCCGATGGGTACACATTTAAGGCTGTTGATATTCTGTGGACGCATAGCGACAGCGGATTGATTATCGGTCCGCTCCTATTGAAAGAACCTGAACCCTTAGTTCAAGCCGAGGAACAGATTCCTATCTGCCGTGATCTGAACACTGTTGACGTTTTGGTAGACCGGGAGCTGAACGTATCCGGTAAGGTCCAATCCTTGTGTCAAAGTCACTCGAGTTCCGGGACTCAGTTGTTTTTCCACCGTCCGCAGGAACGCCCCCATCCTTGGTTTGTATATCGCGCCAGTCTGTTGCACGGTAAGGTGTCCCCACTCTGATGGCTCCTGGGCTAGCAGGTAGTCGCCCTCTTCAATTTTGCTGAGCCAACCCTACTACTTCCTGTTGCGACAATCCCCTGTTGTATATCCGGACATCATCGATGAAGGCTTGTGCGTTTGGTGCCCAGGGGTTGCCCGCCCACACGTTCTGATTGCCGGAAATGCCAAGAGGGTGTGGTTTGTACTGCTCTGCCTGGACCTGTCCGTTGTAGTAGATCCGCACCTGCGTATTGCTTCCCTGATTCGTCCAGACCACGGCGACGTGTGTCCACTCACTTAATCGCAACTGGAATCCAGGATCCACGCCATCATTCGCGTTCGATACAGTAGCCTGACGGTAGTGAATCCGTGTCTGACCAGGATAGAAGAGGAAACCTGGTTGCCGCTGGTCGTTGCTCGCTCCCACGTGCAGGATCGAGCCCCAGCCCGAGATGGTCTGAGTTGGCTTGATCCAGAATGCGACCGTGTGTGATTTCATATCAGACGCTGGAACTGTGCCTATCTGTTTGCCTTTCTGCAGGACAATACCCGCACGAGGCGTCGTGGGATTGGGAGCAAAATGAAGAATCAAGCTGGGGTCGCCTGAGGCAGGCGGTCTTGGCTGCTGCGGGGGTGGTGTGGTTGGCCCAGTTGTGAGCTCCCCGGCAACAATTCGGCCATTGCGAATCGCGCCCTGGAAGAATCGCTCAGTTCCCTTGTAGCTGCCAAGGATCAGACTGCCCTGAACCGCGCCAACATTCTTGTTGATGGCGAATTCTTTTATGAGCTTGTCATTCTCGTAGAACTTGCCAACTCCATTGACGTAAGTGAATAAGATCTTCGTCCACACGCCATAGGACCAGGAGCCCTGGAAATCGGCATCGACATAGGACGTGCCATCGCCTACGGCAATGTACCACTGTCCTTGATTGCCGACCTCGATCCGAAGAGGGCAGTGCCAGGTGTATTCCCGTCCGCCGACTTCGATGAGGTGCCGCCATTGGTTCGAGGCGTCGATTCGTACCTCGGCGGTGAAGGAGAAGGATTGGGGAAGGCGAAACAGGCTAACCGTTTGTGATGTTTGGCCGTTGAATTCCGTGTCCGGCAACTGGAGTGTTTCGCCTGCCGTTGCGTCTGTAATGGGGAAACACAAGCTGGCAAAGAGCACGATAATGGTGACGAGTGTGGAAGTTCTATGTGCATTCGACATGGAGCTGCCTGACATGTATCCTCCTGGGTGATTGTGTGTCAGTGGACTGAGATCAGGACGTAATATAGTCTTGGGTGACCGTCGAAGAAGTGATGATAGTCACATCACAAACAGAAGAATTTCGCTGCGTTGTTATACAGTTCATCAAGTCCGTTTGGGGCGAAGAAGACCTTCCCCAGGCGTTTACGTGTTTCACCGGGTGGGATGTCATCCAGGTTGGCTTGTGAGTGGATACAGTGATGGGA